>NZ_JBQQCE010000412.1:0-8764 GCF_052245645.1 Streptomyces sp. KR55
CACCCGCCGTGTAAACACGTGATGCCGCTGCGGGAAACGTATGAGCCCGCTGCCGGAAATGGCGAAGCCGCACCACCCGGTAAGGGCGACGCGGCTTCACTGACCGCTGTGCGGGCGGTCAGACGGTCTCGGGCAGCTCCTCGAGGCCCTCGGAGACCAGCTTGGCCAGGCGGTCGAGGGCCGCGTCGGCGCCGTCGGCGTCGGAGGCCAGGACGATCTCCTCGCCGCCCTCGGCGCCCAGGCTGAGAACGGCCAGCATGGAGGCCGCGTTGACGGGGTTGCCCCCGGCCTTGGCGATCGTCACCGGGACGCCTGCGGCCGTGGCGGCTCGGACGAAGATGGAGGCGGGGCGGGCGTGGAGGCCCTCGGCCCAGCCGACGTTGACGCGGCGCTCAGCCATGTGATGCTGCCCTTCAGGTGTTCAGGGTTGTCTAGACCAGTTTCCCATATCGTGAAGCATGCCCGGAGCGGTCCTTCGTCCCGTCCGGAGGTGGCGTCGGACCGCGGCCTCGGTCCGACTCCCGTCCTTGCACAGACTGCCTCGCGCCGTTGTCGTACGCGAGCCGTACTCTGGGGCGCATGCAGAGCTCGTCGGAGCGGCACGAGTACCCCGCCCACTGGGAAGCCGACGTGGTGCTGCGCGACGGCGGCACCGCGCGCATCCGCCCCATCACCGTTGATGACGCCGAGCGCCTGGTCAGCTTCTACGAGCAGGTCTCGGACGAGTCGAAGTACTACCGCTTCTTCGCGCCCTACCCGCGCCTGTCCGCCAAGGACGTCCACCGCTTCACGCACCACGACTTTGTGGACCGGGTGGGACTCGCGGCCACCATCGGCGGCGAGTTCATCGCCACCGTACGCTATGACCGCATCGGCGCCGACGGCCTGCCCGCCTCCGCGCCTGCCGACGAGGCCGAGGTCGCCTTCCTGGTGCAGGACGCCCACCAGGGCCGCGGTGTCGCCTCGGCTCTCCTCGAACACATCGCCGCCGTCGCCCGTGAGCGCGGCATCCGCCGCTTCGCCGCCGAGGTGCTGCCCGCCAACAGCAAGATGATCAAGGTGTTCACGGACGCCGGATACACCCAGAAGCGCAGCTTCGAGGACGGCGTCGTACGCCTGGAGTTCGACCTGGAACCCACGGACCGTTCGCTCGCCGTGCAGCGCGCGCGTGAGCAGCGCGCCGAGGCACGGTCGGTACGGCGGCTGCTGGCGCCCGGCTCCATCGCCGTAGTCGGCACGGGCCGCGCGCCCGGCGGCGTGGGCCGCAGCGTCCTCGGCAACATCCGGGAAGCCGGCTTCACCGGCAGTCTGTACGCCGTGAACAGGGCCCTGCCCGAGGGCATCAAGGAACTCGACGGGGTGCCGGCGTACCGCTCGGTGCGCGACATCGACGGGCCTGTCGACCTCGCCGTCGTTGCCGTCCCCGCGGAGTACGTGCCCGAGGTGGTCACCGAGTGCGGCGAGCACGGAGTGCAGGGCCTCGTCGTGATCTCCGCCGGCTACGCCGAGAGCGGCCCCGACGGACGGGATCGCCAGCGTGCGCTCGTGCGGCACGCGCGCGCGTACGGCATGCGGATCATCGGGCCGAACGCCTTCGGGATCATCAACACCTCCCCGGACGTCCGCCTCAACGCCTCCCTGGCCCCCGAGATGCCGCGTCCCGGACGGATCGGGCTCTTCGCGCAGTCCGGGGCCATCGGCATCGCACTGCTGTCCCGGCTGCACCGGCGCGGCGGCGGAGTCACCGGGGTCACGGGTGTGTCGACGTTCGTCTCGTCCGGCAACCGGGCGGACGTGTCCGGCAACGACGTACTCCAGTACTGGTACGACGATCCGGACACCGACGTCGTCCTGATGTACCTGGAGTCCATCGGCAACCCGCGCAAGTTCACCCGCCTCGCGCGACGGACGGCGGCGGCGAAGCCGCTCGTCGTGGTGCAGGGCGCGCGCCACGGAGGTGCCGCGCCGCAGGGCCACGCCGTACGGGCGACGCGGCTGCCGCACGCCACCGTGTCCGAGCTGCTGCGGCAGGCCGGCGTGATCCGGGTGGACACGATCACCGAGCTGGTCGACGCGGGGCTGCTGCTGGCGCGGCAGCCACTGCCGGCGGGGCCGCGGGTGGCGATCCTGGGGAACTCCGAGTCGCTGGGGCTGCTGACGTACGACGCCTGTCTGTCCGAGGGGTTGCGGCCGCATCCTCCGCTGGACCTCACGACGGGGGCTTCGGCGGAGGACTTCCAGGCGGCGTTGTCGCGGGCGTTGGCGGACGACACGTGCGACTCCGTCGTGGTGACCGCGATACCGGCGATCGGGGAGGCGTCGGTGGGGGATGCGGCGTTGGCGGAGGCGTTGCGGTCGGCGGCGGCTGCGGCTCCTTCCAAGCCGGTGCTGGTGGTGCATGTGGAGCTCGGGGGGCTGGCGGAGGCGTTGTCGGCTGCGGCCAGTACTGCGCCACAGGCCTCTTCCAGTGGTCCCAGCGTTGCTGCTGGGCGGGGGTGGGTCGCGCGGCCCGGCGCTGACAGGGTGCCTCCCCCCGAGGGGGGACCCCCAGCGCCCACCCTCCCCCACTCTCGACTTCTCCCCCACGCTCGGCTTCGCTCGCGCGGGGGGACCCCCATCGCCCTGGGGATCCCCCCAGGCCCTTCAGGCACTGGGGGAGGCACGACTGCCCGCGGCTGGGCGGGGACGGGACACATCCCCGCCTACCCCGCCGCCGAACGCGCCGTCCGTGCACTCGCCGAAGCCGTCAAGTACGCGCAGTGGCGGCGGGACGCCGCCGAGCCCGGGAAGGTGCCCGAGTACGAGGACATCGACGAGAAGGGCGCCGCCGAGCTGATCGGCGGGCTGCTCGCGCGCGGGCAGGGGCTCACGCTCGGTACGGAGGAGACGTGCGAGCTGCTCGGGAAGTACGGGATCAGCGTCCACCGCGCCCTGCCCGCCCCCACCCGCGACGCCGCAGCAGCAGCCGCCCGCACCCTCGGCTACCCCGTGGCCCTCAAGGCCACCGCCCCGCACCTGCGTCACCGCGCGGACCTCGGCGGCGTACGCCTGGATCTGGCGGACGAGGAGCAACTGCGACGGGCGTACACCGAGTTGACGGAGCTGTTCGGGACGCCCGAGGGGCTGCGGCCGGTGGTACAACGGATGGCCCCGCGCGGCGTGGACACGGTCGTACGGACGGTGATCGATCCGGCGGCCGGAGCGGTGCTCTCCTTCGGGCTGGCCGGGGCGGCCTCCCAGCTGCTCGGCGACACGGCGCACCGCCTGATCCCGGTCACCGACCGCGAGGCGACCTCGCTGATCCGTTCGATCCGTACGGCACCGCTGCTGTTCGGCTGGCGGGGTTCGACGCCCGTCGACACCCCCGCCCTGGAGGAGCTGCTGCTGCGCGTGTCCCGGCTGGTCGACGACCATCCCGAGGTGGTCGCGGTCACCTTGGAGCCGGTCGTCGTCGCCCCGCACGGTCTGAGCGTGCTCGGCGCCTCCGTACGCCTGGCCCCGCCCCCTGCCCGGGACGACCTCGGCCCGCGGACGCTCCCGGTGTACTGAGGGGCCGGGGGTGACCGAGCGGTGCCTCGCAGTCAGTGGGTCCCCGTAGGATGGGCCTCATGGCCAAGACCAGTACGACGACCCAGGGGCTGCGAGCGGCGATCGAGCGCAGCGGCTACTACCCGGCCCTCGTGGCCGAGGCGGTGGAGGCCGCCGTGGGCGGCGAGCCCATCCGGTCGTACCTGGTCCACCAGGAGACGACGTTCGACCAGAACGAGGTGCGGCGGCACGTGACCGTGCTGGTCCTCACCGACAACCGCTTCATCGTCAGCCACACCGACGAGCAGGCCGCGGACAGCACCTCCCCGACGCCGTACGCCACGACGTCGACGGAGTCGGTGAAGCTGGGCCGGATCTCGTCGGTGGTCGTCAGCCGCGTCGTCGCCAACCCGGAGTCGTACGCACCGGGCACGCTGCCGCGCGAGGTCGTGCTGACCATCGGCTGGGGCGCGGTCTCCCGCATCGACCTGGAGCCCGCCGCCTGCGGCGACCCCAACTGCGAGGCCGACCACGGCTACACGGGCAGTTCGACGGCGGACGACCTCAGCCTGCGCGTCAGCGAGGCCGGGGACGGACCGGAGACGGTGCGCCAGGCGCTCGCCTTCGCGCAGGCCGTCTCCGAGGCGACCGCGGACCTCGACCGCTGATGGCGCAGCCCGCCGCCTGGGAGGACCACCCGGAGCCCCTCGCCGTCGACTCCGCCCCCCGGCCCGAGTACGGCACAGGCTCGCTCGCCGACCTGCTGCCGACGCTGGCCGCGGGCATGGGCGTGCCGGGCATGACCGCCACGATCACCGACCTGACCCCTGCCGACCGGGTCTGCGTGTTCCTGATCGACGGCCTCGGCTGGGAGCAGCTCGGGGCGCACCCGGACGAGGCCCCCTTCATGACCTCGCTCCTCGCCACCTCCCGTGGCGGTACGGGCCGTCCCCTCACTGCCGGATACCCCGCGACGACCGCGACGTCCCTCGCCTCGGTCGGCACCGGCCTGCCCCCGAGCGCACACGGCCTGCCCGGCTACACCGTGCGCAACCCGGCCACCGGCGAGCTGATGAACCAGCTGCGCTGGCAGCCGTGGACCGAGCCGCGCGCCTGGCAGCCGTATCCCACGATCTTCGACCTGGCCCAGAAAGCGGGTGTGCACGCCGCGCAGGTCTCGTCCCCCGCCTTCCAGAGCACCCCGCTGACCAAGGTCGCGCTCAGTGGCGGAACGTTCCACGGGCGGCTGACCGGCGAGGAGCGCATGGACCTCGCCGCGGAGCAACTCGCCGCCGGGGACCGGAGCCTGGTCTACACGTACTACGCCGAACTCGACGGCGCCGGTCACCGTTTCGGTGTCGCCTCCGACACCTGGCGCGGCCAGCTCATGTACGTCGACCGGCTGGTGCAGCGGCTGGCCGAGCAGCTCCCGCAGCGCAGCGCGCTCTATGTCACCGCCGACCACGGCATGATCGACGTGCCCTTCGACGATCAGCACCGCATCGACTTCGACGAGGACTGGGAACTGCGTGCCGGGGTGGCCCTGCTGGGCGGCGAGGGCCGCGCGCGGCACGTGTACGCGCTGCCGGGTGCCGAGAACGACGTGCTGACCTGCTGGCGTGAGGTGCTCGGCGAGCAGTTCTGGGTGGCCTCGCGGGACGAGGCGATCGCCACGGGTTGGTTCGGGCCACCCGGCGCATGCGACGACCGCGTGTACGCACGCATCGGCGACGTGGTCGCGGCCGCCCGCGAAGACGTGCTGATCATCGCCTCCGAGCGGGAGCCGAAGGAGTCGTCGATGGTCGGCAACCACGGCTCGATGACCCCCGCCGAGCAGCTGGTCCCGCTGCTCGAAGTACGCTCCTGACACCCCCTGCCCCGTCGTTTCGCCGAAAGGTGCTCAACTCCCCATGCCCGAGCTGGTCTTCTTCTCCGGAACGATGGACTGCGGGAAGTCGACGCTGGCTCTCCAGATCGAGCACAACCGCTCCGCGCGCGGGCTGCAGGGCATGATCTTCACCCGCGACGACCGGGCCGGCGAGGGCAAACTGTCCTCGCGCCTCGGCCTGGTGACCGACGCGGTGGAGGTCGTCGACGGCATGGACCTGTACGCGTACCTCGTCGACCGCCTCTCGCAGGGCGGCCGCGCCGACTACGTCATCGCGGACGAGGCGCAGTTCCTGGTGCCGGAGCAGATCGACCAACTGGCGCGCGTGGTCGACGATCTGGGCCTGGACGTCTACGCCTTCGGCATCACGACCGACTTCCGTACGAAGCTCTTCCCCGGCTCCCAGCGCCTGGTGGAGCTGGCCGACCGGGTCGAGGTACTCCAGGTCGAGGCCCTGTGCTGGTGCGGCGCCCGCGCCACGCACAACGCCCGCACGATCGGCGGTGAGATGGTCGTCGAGGGCGCCCAGGTGGTCGTCGGGGACGTCAACCAGGCGGACACCATCGGGTACGAGGTGCTGTGCCGGCGTCATCACCGGCGCCGTATGACCGCCGCGACGGCCCGCGCGGCCGCGCTGTCGCCCGATGTGCTGCCGGTGTCGCCGGCCTGAGTCGTCCGCTTCCGCCTCAGCGCCCGCTCTGGATCAGCGAGAATCTCGCGCCCTCCGGGTCGGCCACCGTGGCCACGCGCCCGTGCGCGCTGTCGTGCGCCGGTTTGAGGACATGCCCGCCGAGATCGACGAGCCGGTCGACCGCCGTGTCCATGTCGGCGACCTCGAAGTACGTCAGCCAGTGCGGACCCCGGTCGCGGGGAAGGGAGTTGCCCACGCCGTGGATGCCGGCGACCGGGCGGCCGTCGAGGTGCAGGGTGAGGTAGTCGTAGTCGGCGGAGACGACCGGTTCCTTGTCGTAACCGAACACCGTCTTGTAGAACTTGGCGACGCTCTCGGACTCGAACGTGCGCAGTTCGTGCCAGGCCGGGGTGCCCGGCACACCGGCGATGCCGGTGCCGCGGTGCGCAGCCGCCTGCCACACGCCGAAGACGGCACCCGAGGGGTCCGAACAGATGGCGAGGCGCCCGGCCTCCTCCGCGTCGAGCGGACCCACGCCGAGGGTGCCGCCGCACAGCCGTACCGTCTCGGCCGTCTGATCCACGTCGTCGGAGGCGAAGTAGGGGGTCCAGGCGATCGGCAGGTGCCGGTCCGGAGGAAGCCGGCCGATGCCCGCCACCTCGCGGCCGTCGAGCAGCGCCCGCACATAGGGACCGAGCCGCTGGGGGCCGGGACGGAACTCCCAGCCGAACAGCGATCCGTAGAACTCCTGGGTCGCTGCCACCCCGTGCACCATCAGACTCACCCAACAGGGCGTGCCGGGCGTGTACCGGGCGTGTGCTTCGCCGTTCCCGTCGGCCGACCCCCGTGCCTCGGTCATCGTCACCCTCTCCTCGGCCCCTCGCGGTGGCCGTGTCGCCTGCGCTCTCCGGACCCCGGTGCCGATGCTCGCACCGCCCTCGGTGTCGCGCGCTCCGGGCGCGCCGCCGCATCCCGGCCTGCCCGTGCCCGGAGGATGCCCGATCTGCGGTTTCTCGCCTTGTCCAGGCGATTGCTCCCGGGTGTCGATCGGCTGTACAGCATGTGCCCGATCCCGTACGCCTTGTGATCGGACCTGTCCGGCCGAGCAGAGTAGTCGGACATGGACGATGCGGCCACCCTGTAGGCGAGGATGGTGGCCATGAACGCCATCATTTCCGCATCCGAACTCGCGGGCGCCCTGGCGGGCGCGAACCCGCCCGTGCTGCTGGACGTCCGCTGGCAGTTGAGCGTGGCCAAGGCGGCCGGTGAGCCGCCGTTCGACGGGCGGGCCGAGTACCAGGCCGGGCACATCCCCGGCGCGGTCTTCGTCGACCTCGACCGGGAACTGGCGGGGGCGCCGGGCGAGCGGGGCCGGCATCCGCTGCCCGACCTGGCCGGGTTCGGCGCCGCGATGCGCCGGGCGGGTGTGTCGTCCGGGCGGCCGGTCGTCGTGTACGACGGTGGGCAGGGCTGGGCTGCGGCCCGGGCCTGGTGGCTGCTGGGGTGGACGGGGCATCCGGACGTGCGGGTGCTCGACGGGGGACTGCCCGCATGGGAAGGTCCGCTGTCGGTGGAGGAGCCGACGCCCGAGGAAGGCGATTTCCAGCCGGTGCCCGGCCCTGAGGGGTTCCTCGACGCGGATGCGGCTGCCGCGCTGGCCCGCTCCGGTGTGTTGTTCGACGCGCGAGCGGCGGAGCGGTACCGCGGGGATGTGGAGCCGATCGACCGGGTGGGCGGGCATATTCCGGGGGCGGTGTCGGCGCCTACGACCGAGAACGTGGGGGCGGACGGGCGGTTCCTGCCTGCACAGGAACTGCGGGCGCGCTTCGGTGCGCTGGGGGCGCACGACGGTGCGAAGGTCGGCGTGTACTGCGGCTCGGGTGTTTCCGGGGCGCATGAGGTACTGGCGTTGGCGGTCGCGGGGATTCCGGCGGCGCTGTACGTGGGGTCGTGGTCGGAGTGGTCGTCGGATCCGTCGCGGCCGGTTGCGGTGGGGCCGGAGTCGCAGTAGCGGGCGTTGCGGCTGGGTGGGGGGTGGGTGCGCTCGCCCTGCGCTGGCGGGGTGCCGCTGCGCCCACCCGTGCCGCCCTGGGGGTCCCCCAGGCCCTTAAGGCACTGGGGAAGGCACGATTGCCCGCAGCTACGTCCGGTACAGCAGCTGCGGCCACCTGTGCCGTCCTAGACGAATGAGTCCGATGTCGGGGCTGGTGCGCGAGCTTGAAGAGAGAGCGCTCAAGATCATGTTGTGACGCAAGACCTGAACACCCTCTTGACCGCGCTGTACGTGAAGATCGACGACGAGATCGGAGGGACCTGGTGGATGGGACGGCCGCCGCTGCTGACCGACTCCGAGCTCGTCTGCCTTGCCGTGGCGCAAGCCCTGCTCGGCTACCGCTCTGAGGCGCGCTGGCTGCGCTTCGCCCGCAAGCACCTGACCGGGATGTTCCCCTACCTCCCTCAACAGTCGGGCTACAACAAGCGGCTGCGAGCGGCGCTGCCCCTGGTCAAGCGGATGATTCGGGAGCTGGCCATGGACAGCGACCTCTGGTTCGACAACCACTGGATCGTCGACTCCACGCCAGTGCCGTGCGGGATGTCCCGCCCGACGGTCCAACGTTCGGACCTCGCCGGGTGGGCCGGGTACGGCTACTGCGCCTCCCACTCGCGGTTCTTCTGGGGCCTGCGCCTCTATCTGGTCTGCACCCCGACCGGCATGC
>NZ_JBQQCE010000413.1:0-8733 GCF_052245645.1 Streptomyces sp. KR55
GTGGTGGAGGGCATGGGGTCCATCTGTGAACGGGGGCGTGGTGCGACTGCCAGTATCGTCGCCGCAGGTCGCCGGGATCATCCCGGGGGTCCCCGGAAGGGCCGCGTGTCGAGGACGGCGGGCGTCCGCCTGCGGCCGGGTGCATCGTCGGCGATCGTGGGCAGGAGGACATCGGCCGACCGCACTGCGACAAGGAGTGACCCCCGTGAACGTGGACCTCGATGGGCGAACCGCGCTGGTGACCGGCTCCTCCCAGGGCATCGGAGCGGCGATCGCCGTGGGACTGGCCCGCGCCGGAGCACGCGTGGGCGTCAACGGACGCGACGCCGAACGCCTCGAACGGAGCGTCGAGAAACTGCGGGCCGAGGCGCCGGAGGGAGACTTCGTGGCCGTAGCGGCTGACCTGGGCACCGAGGAGGGCGCCGCGGTTGCGGTGGAGGCGCTGCCCGACGTGGACATCCTGGTCAACAACCTCGGCATCTTCGGCCCGACGCCCGCCCTGGACATCACCGACGACGAGTGGCGCCGCTACTTCGAGATCAATGTGCTCTCGGGCGTCCGGCTGACCCGCTCGTACCTCCCACGGATGATGCGGCAGGGGTGGGGGCGGGTGCTGAACATCGCGAGCGACTCGGCCGTCGTGATCCCCGCCGAGATGATCCACTACGGGATGTCGAAGACCGCCCTGCTCGCGGTGAGCCGCGGATTCGCGAAGGAGGCGGCCGGCAGCGGTGTCACGGTGAACTCCGTCATCGCCGGTCCCACCCACACCGAGGGCGTCGAGGACTTCGTCCACCAACTGGTGGACCGCAACCTGCCCTGGGAGGAGGCGCAGCGCGCGTTCATGCGGGACCACCGCCCGCAGTCACTGCTCCAGCGCCTCATCGAGCCCGAGGAGATCGCGAACCTCGTGGTGTATCTGAGCTCCCCGCTGGCGTCCGCCACGACCGGTGCCGCCGTGCGTGTCGACGGGGGATACGTCGACTCGATTCTGCCGTAGGCACGGGCGGGCCGCTCACCAGCCGGTCCACAGCAGGTGGTTGACGAGCAACGCGACCACGGCCTGCGCCGTCAGCCAGACGCGGGGGCGGGGCAGGAACGCGCAGGCGGCGAGGAGCCAGAGGGCGAAGGGCAGCCAGATGCGCTCCGTCTCCGCCTTGCTCATCCCGGACAGGTCGGCGGCGAGCAGGGCGAGAAAGGCGCCGAGCAGAAGCACCGCGAGGCGGCCCTCGTCGACCGCCCCCTCCGCGTCACCCGGTCGGCTCAGAAAGGGGCGGCGCTGCCCGACGAGCGTGCCGCCCGCCCGTGACAGCCCCGCCACCGTCGCGAGGCCCACGACGAGGACGGTGCACGCCGGGTTGGCCCACACCCAGTACCCGTACGGCCGCACGCCTCCGGCACCCTGGTTGTAGCGCTCGACCAGCAGGTGGTACGCCTCCCAGTAGTTGAACCCCGCAAGGGTGAAGACCAGCGGGAACACGGCCAGCCCGGCCAGAAGCGGCAGCAGTACCGCGCGCCGGTTCCGACCGAGGACGAACACCCCCAGACCGATGATCCCGATCAGCGTCAGCCCGTACGACAGATAGCACGTCAGCCCGAACAGCAGTCCCGCCCCGCCCGCCGCGATCCGCGACCGAGCCCCCGGCCGTCCCGTCACGGCAAGGGCCAGCAGCGCCACCGACCAGGCGGCGACCGCTGTGAAGTACCCGTCGGCCGACGTGCCCATCCACACCGCGCCCGGCGCCAGCACCACAAACGGCGCCGCCCGCCGCGCGAGCCCCTCCCCGGTCAGCCCCCGCACCATCAACAGCACGGCCGTCACCGCCGTGGCCCCGACGGTGATGCACCAGATCCCGGCCCAGGCCCCGCCGCCGCGGCCGATCCGGTCGAGCAGGACGAAGGTGGGCGTGGCCGCCGGAGGGTGCCCGGCGATGTGCGCGGGCCAGTGGTCGGGGCCCTGGATCACGATGTACTCGGTGAAGTCCCGCAGTGTGGCGGGGATGTCCTGGAAGCGGTCGATGACCTGGAGGTACTCGTACCGCGTGGTGAGCCGCTGCGCGACACCCCGGTGCCAGCCGTCGATCAGGGCCAGCGACCAGGTCCAGGCCATGGCGGTGCCGCAGGCCACAGCCAGGAGCGCGCGCCACGGCAGCCGCGCGGCGAGCCCGGGCCCGTACGCCACCACGGCGATCGCCACCGCGATCGCGGCCGGGGTGCCCGGGCCCACGTGCGGGCCCCAGGAGGCGAGCAGCGGAGGCCAGTTGACGAACAGCGTGCCGTCGGTGTCCTCGATGTGGCGGCCGATCAGGATCGCCGCCACGACGAGCAGGACGGCGGCCAGGGCGGCGCCCAGGTCACGGAGAGGAGAGCGGATCACACGCAGGACGCTAGGCCGCCGAGACACCCACCAGGGCGTCCTGCGCCCTGATGTCAGCGTTTCGTCATGAGTTGCGCGGTCCCTTCGGGCGGGCCGCGACCTACCGTCGGACCATGCACGACCAACGGCTTCCCTCCTCGCCCGGCTTCTGGCGCAGCCCCCTGCGCGGCCCCCGGTTCACCGCCGTGTTCGGCGTCGTGCTGCTGGTCGGCATCACCTTGCTGTTCGTGACCGGCCTGCTGTCGTACGCCGCCTACAACCCCGACCTGTCGCCGGTCAACGACCAGACACCGGACAAGGGGATCCTCGGTTTCTACCTCTTCTCCTGGCCGACCGATCCGCACTGGCTGTACCGGCTCACCCAGGGCGTCCACGTCACCCTGGGGCTCACTCTCATTCCCGTCCTGCTGGCCAAGCTGTGGTCGGTGGTGCCCCGGCTGTTCGCGCTGCCGCCGGCCCGTTCGGTGGCGCACGCGCTGGAGCGGATCTCGCTGCTCCTGCTGGTCGGGGGCGCCCTGTTCCAGTTCACGACCGGCGTGCTCAACGTCCAGGTGGACTACATCTTCCCCGGCTCGTTCTACACGCTGCACTTCTACGGCGCCTGGGTGTTCTTCGCCGCGTTCGTCGTGCACGCCGCCCTGAAGCTCCCCACAGCCGTGCGTAATCTGCGTCGGCTGCGCGCGGAGGAGGGCGATCTGGTGTCCCCGCGGCCGGCCGAGCCGACCGTGTCCCGCCGGGGCGCCTTCGGGCTGGTCTCAGGAGCCTCGCTGCTGATGTTCGTCACGACGGCGGGCCGCAGCTTCGACGGGCCGCTGCGCGAGACCGCCGTCCTCGCACCGCGCGGGGGACCCCAACCGGGCAGCGGCCCCGGGGGCTTCCAGATCAACAAGACGGCCGCGTACGCCGGAATCGACCGCCGGGAGACGGGCGACGAGGCGTGGCGGCTGGTCGTCACCGGCCGCTCCGGCGTCGTCCGGCTGAGCCGGGACGAGCTGCTGGGCCTCCCGCTGCACAGCGCCGCGCTGCCGATCGCCTGTGTGGAGGGCTGGTCGACCTCCGACCAGTGGTGGCGCGGCGTACGGCTGCGGGACCTCGCGGCCCTCGTCGGCCACGACGATCCGACCGACGTGCTGGTGGAGTCCCTCCAACGGCACGGCGCCTTCCGCCGGGCCGCGATGCGCGCCAACCAGGTGGCCGACCCGCGCTCCCTGCTCGCCCTGGACGTCAACGGCGAGCCGCTGACCCTCGACCACGGCTACCCGGCCCGGATCATCGTGCCCGCCGCGCCGGGCGTGCTGAACACCAAGTGGGTGGCACGGATGACGTTCGGAGACCTGTGATGCGCCGCCCCACCCTCGTCCGACCGCACCTCGTCCTCGGCAGCCCGCTGCAACTGCTGCTTCTCGCCGCATCGTTGGCGCTCGCCGGATACGCGGGTGTGCGGCTGCTCGCGGGCGACTGGTTGCGGGTGGCGCTGTGGTTCGTGGGCGCGGCCCTCGTCCACGACCTGCTGCTCCTGCCGCTGTACGCGGCCGCGGACCGGGCGGTCACCGGCGCGCTCGGCGCGGTGCGGCGCCGGGAGTGGATTCCGTACGTCCGCGTCCCGGCCGCCCTGTCCGGGATGCTGTTGCTGGTGTGGTTCCCGCTGATCAGCGGCCGGGTCGACGAGCGTTACCGGCTGGTCTCCGGGCTGTCGGCGGACGGCTTCCTGGCCCGCTGGCTGCTGATCACCGCCGTTCTGTTCGGCGGTTCGGCACTGCTGCTGGTGCTCCGGCTGCGCAGGGCGACGAAGCAGCGTCCGCCGGCCGCCCACTGACCCTCCACGTCGAGCCGCAGCGCACGGGCGTACCGCAGCAGGGCCGGGGTGCCGAGGCGGGCCCACGGGAAGGGGACACCGGCGGTGCCCCGCCCGTCGGTGACATGGACCTGGACCCGCTCGTCCACGTCCGCGGGAACCGTCTCGGCGATCACCAGACCGCCCGGGGCGAGGAGCCGGGACACCCGGTCCAGCAGCGCGGGCGGGTCGCCGCCGATGCCGACGTTGCCGTCCATCAGCAGCGCGGTGCCCCAGCGCCGCTCCGCGGGCAGCGGCTGGAAGACCGACCGCCGCAGGGCCCGGCCGCCCAGCCGTGCGGTGTGCGCGACCGCGGCCTCGCTGACGTCGATGCCGAGCGCGGTCCGGCCCCGGGCGGCGAGTTCCGCGACCAGCCGGCCCGGGCCACAGCCCACGTCCAGCACGGCACCCTCGCAGCGGTCCAGGACGGTCAGATCCGCGTCGTCCGGGCGCGCACACCACCGCTCCACGTCCAACGGGAGCAGCCAGCCGTCGGTGCGGCGCAGGAACAGCGGTCCGCGGCCGGTGCGCAGGGCGTGCACATAAGGATCGGCCGACCAGGGGAGCAGGGCGGGCTGTTCGGTGTCGTCGGGCCGGGCGATCTCGTACGGGGCGGTCATCGGCCGGTGGCCGCATGCAGTCGGGCCAGCTCCGCGGCGAACCGGCCGTGCGGCGCCAGCGCGGCCACCGCGTCGGCGTCGGCTGCCGTGTCGACGTCCCGCAGCGGGGGCAGATCCCGCACCCGGAGCCCGGCGGCGACGAGCCGGTCGCGCTGTACGGCGCCGGTGGCCGGCGTCGACATCGGGACACCGCGCAGCAGCTCCGGGGCCGGCTCGGCGAGGCCGAGCGCCCAGAAGCCCCCGTCCTCGGCCGGACCGAAGTACGCGTCGCTGTCGGCGAAGTCCACGGTCAGCAGCTCCGGCGTCACCTGCGGCGTGTCCATCCCGATCAGCAGGGCGGGCCCGTCGCACCCGGCGAAGGCGTCCGCGAGCCGCTGGTCCAGGCCGCCCGCACACTGCGGTACGACGTCGAAGCCGGACGGCAGCCAGGCACCGGGGGTCCCGTCGAGCACCAGGACCCGGCGCCCCGCCGGCGTCGCGGCCACCGCACGCAGGGTGTCCACCAGGGCCGCCTCGGCCAGCACGGCCGCCTGAGCGGGGGTGAACGGGGGCGTCAGCCGTGTCTTGACCCGTCCGGGCCGCGGCTCCTTGGCAATGACGAGCAGCGTGGTCAACGGGCGCTCCCTCCCTGCGCGGACGGGGTGGTGCGCCCCTGCGTCGCGGGGGGTTCGGCCAGGACGCGGCGCATGTCCCGCACTGCCTGCCAGGTGCCCCGCCAGGTGCCCGTGACCTTGGACGCCCCGGTGCGGGGCAGGTAGGGCACGTCGTGTTCGGCGATGCGCCAGTCGGCGTCGGCGGCGCGCACCACCATCTGGAGCGGATAGCCGCTGCGCCGGTCGGTGAGCCGGAGGCCGAGCAGCGCCTCGCGCCGGGCGGCGCGCAGCGGGCCCAGGTCGTGCAGCCGCAGGCCCGTGCGGCGGCGCAGCATCAGCGCCAGCGCGATGTTTCCCGCCCGGGCGTGCACCGGCCAGGCGCCCCGGCCGTGTGGCCGGCGTCGGCCGAGCACCAGGTCGGCCGCACCGTCGTGCACCTCGCGCACGAACGGGACGAGGAGCGAGGGATCGAGCGAGGCGTCGCAGTCGCAGAAGCACACGATGTCGGCACCGGCGGCGGTCAGTCCCGCGTGGCACGCCGCCCCGAACCCGCGCCGCGGTTCGTGGACGACGGTCGCGCCGAGCGCGCGGGCGAGGTCCGCCGAGCCGTCGGTGGAGCCGTTGTCCACGACGAGGGCACGCCATCCGGCAGGGATGCGCTCCAGGACCCAGGGCAGTGCGTCGGCCTCGTTGAGGCAGGGGAGGACCACGTCGACGGTCGGTGAGGGGGGAGGGGTCGTCACGGCTTTCACCCTACGAAGAGAAAACGGGCATATCGGGCTTCTGTTTCTTACGAAACGCGGACCTCAGGTCGCTGCCGCGGGGCGGGCCGCTCACCGGCCGCGCAGCCCGGACCGGGCGAACTCCTGCATGCCGTCCGCGAATCCGACCTCGGGCTTCCAGCCGAGCTCGGACCGCAGTCGCGAGGAGTCCGCGGTGATGTGGCGGACGTCCCCCAGCCGGTACTCCCCGGTCACCACGGGCTCGGGCCCGCCGTACGCCTCGGCCAGCGCCCGCGCCATCTCCCCGACCGTGTGCGGTTCTCCGCTGCCGGTGTTGTACGCCACGAGCGCGCCCGGCGGGCAAGCCGCCTCCAGCGCCGCCACGTTGGCCGCCGCCACGTCCCGGACGTGGACGAAGTCCCGCCGCTGGCGGCCGTCCTCGAAAACGCGCGGGGCCTCGCCCCGGGCGAGCGCCGAGCGGAAGAAGGCGGCGACCCCGGCGTACGGCGTGTCGCGGGGCATCCGGGGCCCGTACACGTTGTGGTACCGCAGGGACACCGCCGACCCGCCCGTGACCCGCGCCCATGCCGCCGCCAGATGTTCCTGGGCGAGCTTCGTCGTCGCGTAGACATTGCGCGGATCGACCGGCGCGTCCTCGCCGACCAGCCCGGGCGACAACTCCGCACCGCACGCGGGGCACCGGGGTTCGAAGCGTCCCGCCGTCAGGTCGGCGACCGCCCGGGGCCCGGGCCGCACCACTCCGTGCCGGGCGCAGTCGTACCGTCCCTCGCCGTACACCACCATCGATCCCGCCAGGACGATCCGCGGGACGCCCGCGTCGGCCATGGCCGTCAGCAGTACGGCCGTACCGAGGTCGTTGCGCGAGACGTACTCCACGGCGTCGGCGAACCCGGACCCCAGCCCGACCATCGCGGCATGATGGCTCACGGCGTCGACACCGGACAGGGCGCGGCGTACCGCGCCGATGTCCCGCACGTCCGAACCGGGGTCCGCACGCACGTCGTACACGACGGGTTCGTGCCCGCCCGCCGCCAGTGCCTCGACCACATGGGACCCGATGAACCCGGCACCGCCGGTGACCAGTACTCGCATGGTCACACGCTAGGTCGGCAGGACCCCCGCGCCGTCGCTCCGCGCCCGGCACGTCACAGGTCCGTAAGACCCGGGTGGCGCAGCTCGTCGTGGTGCCGGTGGGGCGCTGACGGCAAAGGTGAGGGGCCCGGCGGCACAGTCGCCGGGCCCCTCACCGCCGGGTTCGTCTCCGCGCTTACGCGCCGCTCTCCCGCAGCATGTCCTCACGCTCGACGATCTTCACGCGCTCCCGGCCCTGCGGCTCGCCCAGGGCCTTCTCCGCGGCGTCCAGCTTGTACCAGCCCTCCCACGTCGTGAAGCGGATGTTCCGCTCGGCGAGGAACGCGTCCACGGCCTCGGGCTCCGGCGCCGACGGGGTGTGCAGACGGCTGTGGGCGAAGTCGTCCAGCAGGTTGGACACCGTCTCGTTGGCGTCGCCCTTGGTGTGGCCGATGAGGCCGACCGGGCCGCGCCGGATCCAGCCGGTCACGTACACCGACTGCAGATGCGAGCCGCTCTCCTCGATGACCCGGCCGCCCTCGTCCGGGACCGTGCCCGAGTCGATGTCCCAGGGCAGCTTGGGCAGCTTGTCGGACAGGTAGCCGACCGCGCGGTAGACCGCGCTGACGTCCCAGTCGGTGAACTTGCCGGTGCCCTTGACGTTGCCGGTGCCGTCGAGCTCGGTGCGCTCCGTGCGCAGGCCGACGACCTTGCCGTCCTCGCCCAGGACCTCCGCCGGCGACTCGAAGAAGTGCAGGAACAGCTTGTGCGGCCGGTCGCCGACGTCGCGGATCGCCCAGTTCTCCAGGGTCTTGGCGACCATGTCGGCCTGCTTGTTGCCGCGCCGCGTCTCGATCGAGCCCTCGTCGTAGTCGATGTCCTCGGGATCGACGATGACCTCGATGTTGGGGGAGTGGTCCAGCTCGCGCAGCTCCATCGGGCTGAACTTCGCCTGCGCCGGGCCGCGGCGGCCGAAGACGTGGATCTCCTTGGCCGGGTTGGCCTCGAGGCCGTCGTGGACGTTCGCCGGTATCTCGGTGGGCAGCAGCTCGTCCGCGGTCTTGGCGAGGATGCGCGCGATGTCGAGGGCGACGTTGCCGACGCCCAGCACGGCGACCTTCTCCGCCTCCAGCGGCCAGGTGCGCGGCACGTCCGGGTGACCGTCGTACCAGGAGACGAAGTCCGCCGCGCCGTAGGAGCCGTCCAGCTCGATGCCCGGGATGGGCAGGGCCCGGTCGGCTGTGGCGCCGGTGGAGAAGATCACGGCGTCGTAGAACGAGCGCAGATCGTCCAGGCTGATGTCGGTCGGGTAGTCGACGTTGCCGAAGAGACGGATCTGCGGCTTGTCGAGCACCTGGTGGAGGGCGGTGACGATGCCCTTGATTCTGGGGTGGTCGGGGGCGACGCCGTAACGGATCAGTCCGAACGGCGCGGGCATCCGCTCGAAGAGGTCGATGGACACACCGGGTTCGGCGGCCACGTCGGACTTGAGCAG
>NZ_JBQQCE010000414.1:0-8725 GCF_052245645.1 Streptomyces sp. KR55
CGTCCCGCCCCGGCCAGCAGCAGCGGCTGTAACTGCTCCAGCCCGGCGACCAGCAGCTCCTCCCCGGCGACGACAACCGGCCGTACCGCCTTGGCCGTCGCCGCGGCCCCCTCCGTCAGGTCGGCAAGCGGCGGCATCGCGGCCCGTACGACGCCCGCCCCCGCCATGGCCGCGCGTTCCGCCAACGCCACCTGGAGCGGCATCACGGGAGCCACGGCTGCCGTCAACGCGTCGGCGGCGCGGCGGAGTTCGGGTGAGGAGTCGCGCAGGACCTCCGCGGCCGCCCGGATCACCGGGGTCAGCACGAGCAGGACCCCGGCCGCGACGCCGGCCGTGGCGGGCAGCAGCGGTGACATCGCGTCCGTCAGTTCCTCGACCGCCGCCGCGAGCTCCTCCACCGCCGGCTGCACCGCGTCGAGGACGGGGAGCAGGCTGTCGCCGAGCGCCGTCAGCAGCGCCTGCGCCGGCTCGCTCACGGGGTGGGCGGCGAGCGGCATTCCGCTCGTGCCGAGCCGGGTCAGCGTGTCGACCATCCGGGAGAACCCCTCCTGGGCCTGCGGAGACGCGCTCGCCTCGGCCAGCTCCGCGGTGGTCTCGTGCAGCACCCGCAGCATTTCGGTGCCCGAACCGTCCCGGGGGTCAAGCGTGTTGATCGCGATCCGGGTGATGTTCTGGGCGGTGTCCAGGAGTTGGCCGGTGATGTCGGTGGTGCTGCGGGCCATCCGCAGGACGTCCTCCCTGCTGGGGAGCGACGGGATCGTTGCCACGGGTCCTCCTCGTCTCGAGTGCGCGCCACTGCCGAGCCCACTCAGCATGCCCCTTGTGAGCTGACCGCCATGCGCCATCCGGGGCAACGGCGGGCGTCGGCGACACCAAGACCCTCTTGTTGCGGTTGAGTCGAACAGGTACACCTCGCCGTACCGATCTCAGGAAGCCGAGGAGGTACGCGTGCGCACCACGAGAACCGCCCCAGCGAGACCCGTCCTGACCGCCGCCCTCATCGCAGGATCACTCCTGCTCACCACCCCGGCCCCGGCCGGCGCGGACACCGCCCCCGTCACCCGGGAGGGCCCAGCCCTCGACCACCGCCCCGCCAAGTCCCCGGCGAGCGCCGCCCGTCAGGCCCTCACCGCGCCCGTCCCCGACCTCTCCGACGACTCCGCGGACGACGCCCACCGCGGTTACCCGCGCGAACAGACCCTCACCCCGGACCCGGTGAACCCGGCCGACAAGTCGACAAAGCTGGGGCTCACTCCGTACCACGCCGTCGCGCCGAAGCTGAACGCCCTGCAACGCCTCGGGGATCGCGTCAGCGTCGAGATCGCGGGCCGCTCGGCCGGCGGCCACCGGCTCTATCTCGTCACCGTGACCGCCCCGGAGACGGCCCGTCAGGCCCGTGAGCAGAGCCGACTGCGCGAACTCATCGAGAACGCACCGGCGATGGCCGCCAAGGACCCGGCCGTCAAGGCGGCCTACAAGACGCCCGTCTTCCTCAACAACAACATCCACGGCAACGAGTGGGAGGGCACGGACGCCTCCCTGGAGCTCATCGAGCGGCTGGCGACCGCGAACGACGCGAAGACGGCGGACCTCCTCGCGCACAGCCGCCTGTACTTCAACATCACGGCCAACCCGGACGGGCGCATCGCTGGCACCCGGGCGAATGCCAACGGCTTCGACCTCAACCGCGACTTCGTCACCGCCTCCCAGCCCGAGGCGCGCGCGATGCGGCAGATCATGGTCGACAAGCAGCCGGCCGTCATGCTCGACCTGCACGGCTACGTCAACGGCACCCTCATCGAGCCCACCACCCCGCCGCACGGCGAGAACTACGAGTACGACCTGTTCCTCAAGAACACCTATGCCAACGCCCTCGGCATGGAAGCCGCCGTCAACGGCCTCGGCTACACGCCCGAGAAGGACGGCGTCGAGCCGGCCCAGATCCCGTTCCGCGACCAGGACGAGGGCTGGGACGACTGGCCGCCCATCTTCACCCCGCAGTACGCGGCCTTCCACGGCACCGTCGCCGCGCACACCGTCGAGATCCCGCTGCGGGTGAACAACACCGACTACAACACGCTGCCGGTGAGCGAGTTGCGCCGCCGTTCCGCGATCAACGTCGACGTGGCGGGCGCCGCGCTCGACGCCACGCTCGACTTCGTACAGCGGCAGCGCACCTTCCTGGTCGCGGACCAGATCGAGGTCTTCCGGCGGGGAGCCGCGGGCGCCGCGCAGGTGCCGGTGTCCGAGGAGACGGTGCCCGGCGTTCCCGGCATCGGACACGAGGACGTCTACACCACCACGTTCCCCCGCGCCTACGTCATCCCGGTCGGCGACGCCCAGCGCTCCCCCGCCGCAGCCGCCCGGCTCGTCGACCATCTGATCGCCAACGACGTCCGTGTCAGCCGCGTCGCCCACCCGTTCCGGCTGGACGGGCGGTGGTACGCCAAGGGCTCGTACGTCGTCGACATGCGCCAGCCCAAGCGAGGACTCGCGAACGCGCTGCTGGCGGACGGGCGGGACATCAGTGACAAGGTGTCGGTGATGTACGACATCTCGGGCTGGAGTCTCGGCCGGCTGTGGGGCGCCACGGTCGAGCCGGCGCAGGGCCTGTCCCACGTCACCCTGCGCCCGGTGCGCGCGGCCACACCGGTCGGGTACGTCGCCCCGCGCGGCGACCTGCGGCTGCGCCTCGACGATCCGCGCGAGGTCGCCGCGCTCAACTCCCTTCTGCAGCAGGGCGTCCGGGTACAGCAGGCGGCGAACGGCAGTGTCGTCGTGCCGGGCTCGGCGCGTCGGCAGGCGACCGCGGCGGCACGGACGTACGACGTCGCCTTCGACGCCACCCGCAGCACCGGAGGCACCCCGCTGACCCGCGTCCGGGTGGCCGCCGCGGTCACGCCGGGTGAGCTGTTCGCGCTGCGGGAGATGAACTTCGAGGTCACGCCGGTGTCGACGGCCGTGCTCAACGCGGGTTTCGACTGGTCGACGGTGGATGTGCTGTTCGTGTCGGCAGGGCTGGATCACGACGACCTGAACGCCGCGGCCCGTACCGCCCTCGACGCCTTCCTCGACGACCACGGTCTCGTCGGGCGCGGTGCGGACGGGGCCGTCCTCAACGCCGCCGCCGGGCTGCTGCCGGTCAAGGCCGTCGAGGGCAACGGGGACGCCAACGGGGTGGTGCGCGTGGTGAATTCCGGGGGGAAGGTCACCGCGGGCGCACCGGACCATGGCTTCGTCTATGCGCCGGTCTGGTTCACCGACCTCGGACCCGGCGTGCGGGTGGAGCAGTCGTATGCGACCGGGAATCCGCTCGTGTCCGGCCACTGGCGGCCGCTGGCAGACGGAACCGGCGGTTCCGCCGCGGCAGCGGGGCGGCCCTCGGTGGTGAGCGGCCCGCATGCGGTGCTCTTCGGCACCGAACCGCTCTTCCGGGCACACCCCAGGGGAGAATTCCCTCAGGTCGGACGGGCATTGTTCACCATGGCGACCATGTAGACCACGGCACACGCGAGCAGCGCTACGGCCGAGGAGGCAGAGGAGATCGGATGACGCAGCAGATCCACGGGACCGTCGCCGACGGCTTCGAGGAGGTGCGCGAGGAGTTCGCCGCGTTCGTGGCGACGGAACGGCCGGACTACGAGGGGCAGTTGTGCGCCCACGTCCACGGGCGGCGGGTCGTCGACCTGTGGGCGGGGCCGGACGACATCTCGGCCGACTCGCTCTACGGCGTCTTCTCGTCCACCAAGGGCGCCGCCCACCTCGTCGTCGCGCTCCTCGTCCAGGACGGCACACTCGAGCTGGACCGCAAGGTGACGTACTACTGGCCGGAGTTCGCCGCCGAGGGCAAGGGCGCACTGACCCTGCGCGAGCTGGTCACGCACCGGGCGGGCCTGATCGGACTGGACACCGGGTTCACCGAGGAGGAGCTGGCGGACGACCGGCTGATCTCCGAACGGCTCGCGGACCAGCGGCCGTTCTGGCGGCCCGGCACGGCCTTCGGCTACCACGCGCTGGTCATCGGGGCGCTCGCCGGTGAGGTGGTGCGGCGCGCGACCGGCCGTACGCTCCAGGAGGTGTACGAGGAGCGGGTGCGGGCCCCGTACGGGCTGGCCTTCCACCTGGGCCTGCCCGCCGCCGAGGAGCCCCGCTTCCGGTCCGTGCAGCCGATGGCCCCCACGGCCGAGCAGCAGGCCGTACTGGACGCCCAGCCGACCGGGCCGCACACGCTCTCCTCGATCGCGTTCAACACGCATGTGCCCGGCACGGGTGCGCTGGAGGACCACGCCAACTCCCGTACCGTACGCGCCAAGGGCCCGGCGTCGGCAGGCGGCGTGGCGTCCGCGCGCGGCCTCGCCGGGATGTACGCGGCGGCGATCAGCGAGGTGGACGGCCGACCGCCGCTGCTGAAGCCGGACACCGTCGCCGAGGTCGGGCAGATCCACTCGGTCGGCTACGACCTGGTGGCCCGCGCCCACAAGGCGTACGGGCTGGGCTTCCAGGCGACGGCGGAGAACTGGTACCCGTTCCTGGGCGCCGGGGCCTTCGGGCACAGCGGCGCGGGCGGCTCGCAGGCCTTCGCCGACCCGCGCAGCGGGCTGGCGTACGGCTACACGCGACGCCGGTGTGCCTTCCCGGGCGGGGCGGCGCCGGAGAACGTGGGGTTCGTACGCGCGGTGCACAGCGCTGCTCTGTGAATGAGTGAAGGCCGCACCCCACGTCCAAGGGTGCGGCCTTCGCCGTACGCAACGAGCGCCGTCGGACGAGCGTCACGGTGATGGCGCCGCGGGTCGCCTTCGCGTGCGAGCAGGCGTCAGAGCTTGACGATCATCTTGCCGGTGTTGTCGCCGCGCAGGACGCCGAGGAAGGCCTCCAGGTTGTTCTCGATGCCCTCGACGACGGTCTCGCGGTACTTCAGGGCACCCGAGGCGACCCAGGGGCCGACCTCCTGCACGAACTGCGGCTGGAGGTCGTAGTGGTCGCTGACCAGGAAGCCCTCGATGCGGCCGCGGGTCTGGATGAGGCGGGCGAGGTTGCGCGGGCCGGGGGCGGGCTCGGTGTTGTTGTAGACGGAGATCATGCCGCAGACGGCGATCCGGCCACCCTCGTTGAGGGACCCGATGGCGGCCTCCAGGTGATCGCCACCGACGTTGTCGAAGTAGACGTCGATACCGTCGGGCGCGGCGGCAAGCAGCTGCTCGCTCACCGACCCGTTCTTGTAGTTGAAGGCGGCGTCGAACCCGTACTCCTCGACGAGCAGCTTGACCTTCTCGTCGGACCCGGCGGACCCGATGACCCGCGAGGCCCCCTTCAGCTTGGCGATCTGCCCGACCTGACTGCCCACGGCACCGGCCGCACCGGACACGAACACGACGTCGCCCTCCTTGAAGGCGGCGGTGCGCAGCAGGCCGGCGTAGGCGGTCAGGCCGGTCATGCCGAGCACACCGAGGTACGTCGACAGCGGGGCGGCCTCGGGGTCGACCTTGACGGCGGTCTTGGCGTCCACGGCGGCGTACTCGCGCCAGCCGAAGAAGTGCAGCACATGGTCGCCGACGGCGATGCCCTCGGCGTTCGAGGCGACGACCTCGCCGACCGCGCCGCCCTGCATGACCTTGCCGAGCTCGAAGGGGGCGACGTACGACTTGGCGGCACTCATACGGCCGCGCATGTACGGGTCCACGGAGAGGTACTGGTTCCGGACCAGCACCTGGCCCTCACCCGGCGTTGGCATCGGGGCCTCGACCAGGGCGAAGTCCTCGGGCTTGGGCCAGCCGACCGGGCGGCTGAGCAGGTGCCATTCGCGGTTGACGGCGGGGAGTGCGGGGGTGTCGGTCATGATGCGCCTTTCCTGCGGGCCGCGTGTGGGTGACGGCGTACGGCGTGAGCAAATACTTCATTACCTGAAACAACAATGCTCTCCAATATTTCAGGATGTCAAGTAACCGAGTACCCTGGAGAGCATGGCCGTACCACAGACCACCCGCCCCGACGAACTGACCATGGAGGTCGTCGACCTGATCGGCTCGGTCGTGGCCCTCTACCACGAGGAGTACGACGAGGCCGCCGGCGAACACGCACTGACCGGCGCCCAGGCCAAGCTGCTGAGCCTGCTGTCACTCGAGCCACTGCCGATGCGGAAACTGGCCCACAAGCTGAGGTGCGAGCCCTCCAACGTCACAGGCATCGTGGACCGCCTGGAGGCCCGGGGCCTGGTGGAACGCCGCCCGGACCCGGCCGACCGCCGCGTGAAGCTGGCGGTGGCGACGGAGGAGGGGCGGCGGGTGGCGCGAAGCCTGCGGGAGTCACTGCGGTTCGCGCGGGAGCCGTTGGCGGGGTTGAGCGAGGAGGAGCGGCTTATTTTGCGGGATTTGCTGCGGCGGATGCTGGGGCGGGCTCCTACGATGGACAACCTCGCGGCCAGGTCCTCCGGTTGACCGCGCCGATCAACGCCGGCAGCCCGTCCGGGACCGGCTGCTCTTCGTGAGGACGTGGAGGGGAGTGCCTCGGCGGCGGCCTGCGACAGTTCCTCGTCCTGGGTGACGAGCAGGCGCAAGCGACGTACCCGGGTCGGCGTGAGCCGGTCCACCAGGTAGTGCATGTCCCGCCTGAGCTCAACCCCGACGCTGGTCAACGCCGACCTCAAGCGCAGCGCCTGCCCATGCACAGCCGAGCGACCAGGGCGACCAGGGCGACCAGCAGAATCTGCGGATAGCCGGAGGCCGCGTACTGGTTGGAGCCCTTGCCCAGGTGCGCGCGTGTGGCGGAGGCGTCCGGCGCATCCAGGCAGGTGCCGTCGACGGCGACCACCAGCAGCCCGGCCCAGCGGGCCACGGCGGTGGGGACCGCGGACGCCGGGCCGCGCAGCAGGTCGAACAGGGCCCGCATGGGACGCACCCCGAGCCAGCAGCGGGCATGCCGCAGTGAAGCTTCCCCTTGATCGCGGACACCTGGAGACTGGGACGTGTGAGCCCAGACGAAGCAGTGCCAGGTGGGAAGCAGGTACACGATTTTTCAACCTGGCGTTGAGACGGGCTCGTTGGGGTGGCCCGGTGTCCGGACGCGATGAAGCTCCTGGTAGACGGATTCACGACCAAGAGGGACGCCGATCGGCTGTCGACGGATCGCGCAACAGCGAGGCGGCGCCTTCGCCGGCGTGACGATCAGTGTTCGACGGCCATCTCGATCCTTCTCGTCAGCGCCTTCACGGAACCCGGTGCCTGCCAGGCCCGGGGACCGGCCAGCCGGAAGAACACCGGGACCAGCACGCCGCGGATCAGCACGGCGTCCAGGAGGATCGCGATGCCGGTGCCCAGGCCGAAGAACTTGGCCAGGGAGACTCCGGACAGTGCGATGGCGAAGAAGGAGACGGCCAGCAGTCCCGCGGCCGCGCTGATGAGGGGGCCGCTTTCGCCGAGCCCGGCGCGGACCGACAGTTCGGTGGGGTCTCCGGCGATGTGCCGTTCCTTGATGCGGGACAGGAGGAAGATCTCGTAGTCCATGGACAGTGCGTACGCGACGCACACCAGGAGCACCGGCATGGTGATGGCCAGCGGCGACGGGGTGAAGCCGAGGAGTCCGGACAGGTGGCCGTCGTTGAAGACCCACACCATCGCGCCGACGACTGCTGCCAGCCCGAGCGCGTTGAGCAGGACCGCCTTGACCGGAAGGAGCACGCTGCCGGTGGCCAGCAGAAGCAGCACAAGCGTGATCAGCACGGTCAGGCCGAGTGCCCAGGGCAGTCCGGCGGCCAAGGCGCTGGTGGTGTCCACGAGCTGCGCGGCCAGGCCGGCGACGAGCACCTGCCGGTCGCCGGGCACCGGTACCGCGCGTACCCGTTCGGCCAGCTGGCTGCCCTCAGGCGAGTAGGGCACGACGCGGGTGTGCAGGTCGAGCCGTACGGTCCGACCGTTGCGCAGGCCTGCCGCGGCGCCGTCCGCCCCCCTCGTCGCCTCCTGCGGCCGGCCATGGGCGAATCCGCCGGAGGGGCTGTCCACCTGGTCGACGCCGGGCACGCGGGACAGCGCCTGGGCGTACGTGGCCAGAGCGGTCCCCGAGGGGTCCTGGTCCCATACCGGCACGACCACGCTGATCGTGTCACCGCCGGCGCCGTCAGCGAAGCCCGTACGCAGCACATCGGCCACCTGCCGGCTTTCGGTGTCCTTGGGCAGGGCGCGCTCGTCCGGGATGCCGAACTGCGCGTGGCCCAGCGGCAGGGCCAGTACCACCAGCCCGGCGACCGCCACCAAGCCCCACAACGCGGGGCGGCGCATGGAGCCGCCGGCGATGCGGCCCCACAGCCGCCGTTCGGGATCGGCCGGCTCGGCGCGGGCCCGCAGCACGGGCCACTTGTCGACCCGGTTCCCCAGCAGCAGGAGCATGGCGGGCAGCGGCCCGAGCGCACCCAGCACGGTGATCGCCACCGTCGCCACGCCCGCGAACGCGAACGACCGCAGGAAGTACAAAGGGAAGACCAGCAACGTGAGCAGCACACTGGCCACGATCACGGCGCTGAAGACCACCGTGCGGCCGGCGGTGCTCAGGGTACGCCGCAGCGCCGCCGTGTCGTCGTCGCCGACGGCACGCTCCTGCCGGTAGCGGGCGACGATCAGCAGGCTGTAGTCCACCGCGAGGCCGAGGCCGCAGGGCCAGTACCACCAGCCCGGCGACCGCCACCAAGCCCCACAACGCGGGGCGGCGCATGGAGCCGCCGGCGATGCGGCCCCAC
>NZ_JBQQCE010000415.1:0-8721 GCF_052245645.1 Streptomyces sp. KR55
GGATGCTGAGCTGCGTGGCCCGAAGACCGACCGGGGCCAGCGCCTTGTCGTAGGTCGCGCCGAGGTACCGGGCCGCCTTGCGTAGTGCCAGGTTGTTGCAGGCGTTGGCGAGGTTCGTCGGCGTAGCGGTCATGATCTCCTCCAGAGCCTTCCCCACCATGATACGAGCTTATGCTCGTAACTTCTTGCCATCCCATAAATAGGAGCATATGCTCGTAACTGCAGCCGCGGCGCGCGCATCCCTCGTCACACCTCCCGCACGCCCCGCGCCCTCCGTCAGAAAGCCTCGTCATGGAAACCCCCGCAGCGTCCGCTTCCCAGCGCGACCACACAGTCTCGGCAGCGACTGAGCCCTCACCCAAGCCCCACAACGCCGCTCGCCGCCGACCGCCGGTGAGGTCCTGGCTCCAACCGACACTGATCGCCCTCGTCGTCGTGGCGGCCTTCATCGGCTGCTACGTCGGCCTGCAGCGCGACCCCCAGCCCCACCAGGTCCCCATCGCCGTCACCGCACCGGACCTGCCGGGCGAGATACACCAGGCCCTCGGCGACAGCGTCGACATCCACCCGGCTGCCGACACCGGGGCCGCGCGCGACGCACTGGAGCGCCACGACGTCGTCGCCACCCTCAGCACCGACGGGCCGGACGGGCTGCGCCTGGAGATCGCGGGAGCCGACGGCGCGTCCACCACATCGGCGGTGAAGACCCTCGTCGGCGCCTACGCCCACGGCGCGGGCAAGCACCTCACCACCGAGGACGTCGTTCCCCTGACCCACTTCGACGCCCGCGGACTGGCCGGCTTCTACGTGGCCTTCGGCGTGACCCTGGCCGGCTTCGTCCTGGGCTCGAACGCCCTCGGACTGACCGGGCACCTGAACCTGCGCCACCGGTTCCGGCTGCTGGCCGGCGCCTCTGTGGCCATCGGCACGGTCGCCGCGATCGTCGCCGGACCTGCGCTGGGAGCAGTCCCGGCCCCGGTCATTCCGCTGATCCTCACCCTCACGCTCCTGGCAGCAGCTGCCGCCTTCACGACCAAGCTCCTCGGCACGTATCTCGGCCCCATCGGAGTCCCCGTCGCCACCCTGCTGCTCCTCACCCTCGGCAACGCCACCAGCGGTGCCATCATCGGCGCCGACCTCCTGCCCGCCGCTGCCCGAGCCGTCTCCGCCCTACTGCCACCAGGCGCCGCCGTCCGCGCCATCACCGACCTGAGCTACTTCAACGGCGCGCACGCAACAGGCCCTGCGATCACGCTCGCCCTGTGGGCCGCCGTCGCCGCGCTCCTGCTCGGCCTGCGCCCCCGCCTGATGCGACGGCGCGCCGCAGCCGCCGCTTGATCCGTCAGGACGTGTCCGGCGGATCGGGCCAATCGTTGGAGTCCGGTAGACAGACCCCATCCCGGGTGAGAGCGATCGAGAGGTGCCATGGACAACCGAACCCGTAAGCGGCGTGGCGGCGTGGCTGTCCTTGTGCTGGTCACCGCGGTCATGGCGGTGGGCTGCACGGAGGGAGGAGACAGGCTGGACGGGGTCCCGGCCGACGAGAGCAGCACGGCGTCGCCGTCTCGGACCGGGACGCCGAGCCCGTCGGGTTCTCAGCCGTCCAAGAGCCCTGAGGTCGTGCTGAAGGGGACGTGGTTCAATCACACGATCGCCAGCGAGAATTCCTTCTACACGCTCACCGTGGACGAGAAGGGGGAACTCGTCAGCCTCGGCAGCCCGGCCGGGCGGGACGGCGACATCTGCGACGGGAGCCTCACCGGCAAGAAGCAGCTGAAACTCGTGCTCGACTGCCTCAACACCAATGACATCAAAGTCGGGCCCGCACAGGAGGAGAGGGTGTACAGGGCCGAGGTATTCGTGGCGGAGGCCGCGGAAGTGGGGATCGCCGGGCAAGGCCCCACCCTCGTGGCGCAGTGGGAGGACGGGCGCATCGACTACCTCACCAAGAGCTGATTCACGGCATGTCAACGGCGTTGCCACTCTGAATCAGCTCAGTAGGCCCCTGCCCACGGGGTTTGCAGCGCCTACTTCCACTCGACTAAAATTCAAGATCGTCGGTGCCGACCGGTTCATATGCCCGACCGGTTACCGCAGCAATGGCCCCTACCTATGGAGGACGGCCATGGCAAAGATTCTTGCGGTGCTCTATCCGGATCCAGTGGGCGGTTATCCACCCGACTACGCCCGCGACGAGATTCCCGCCATCACCGGCTACCCGGGGGGTCAGACCGCGCCCACCCCGCAAGCCATCGATTTCACCCCGGGACAGCTTCTCGGCTGTGTCTCGGGAGAACTGGGACTGCGCCGCTTCCTGGAGGAGCGGGGCCACACGTTCGTCGTCACGTCCGACAAAGAAGGCCCGGACTCCACGCTGGACCGCGAGTTGCCCGACGCCGACGTGGTGATCTCGCAGCCCTTCTGGCCCGCCTATCTGACTCCCGAGCGGATCACCGCCGCTCCCCGGCTCAAGTTGGCGATCACCGCGGGGATCGGGTCGGACCACGTCGACCTGCCGAGCGCGATCGCCCACCGCATGACCGTGGCGGAGGTGACCTACAGCAACAGCATCAGCGTGTCCGAGCACGCCGTCATGCAGATCCTCACCCTGGTGCACAACTACCTGCCCGCCCACGAGTGGGTGACCACCAAGAAGGGCTGGAACATCGCCGACAGTGTCTCGCGCGCCTACGACCTCGAAGGAATGGACGTCGGCGTCCTCGGCTCCGGCCGTATCGGCCTGGCGGTGCTGCGCCGCCTCAAGCCGTTCGACGTCACGCTGCACTACTGCGATGTGCACCGGCTGCCCCAGGAGGTCGAGCAGGAGCTGGAGCTGACCTGGCATCCCGACGCCCGGTCGCTGGCCCCCGCGGTCGACGTGCTGTCGATCCACACCCCCCTGCACCCGCAGACGCAGAACCTCTTCGACGACGAACTGATCGGGGCCATGAAACGCGGTTCGTACATCGTCAACACGGCACGTGCCCTGATCGTCAACCGCGACGCCGTGGTGCGGGCCCTGAACAGCGGCCAGCTGGCCGGGTACGCCGGTGACGTCTGGTATCCGCAGCCGCCACCACCCGACCACCCCTGGCGCACGATGCCGTACGAGGCGATGACACCGCACGTGTCGGGTACGACCCTCTCCGCACAGGCCCGCTATGCCGCCGGCACCCGGGAGATCCTGGAGAGCTGGCTCGACGGGCGCCCCATTCGCCCGGAGTACCTGATCGTCGACGGCGGCGGTCTCGCCGGGACGGGAGCGCGCTCCTACACGGTCACCGGATGACGACCAGGGCGACGCCGCGGGGCCGACTACCCGACGGAGCAGGGCCCCAGGGCCTGAAGCAGCTCGCCCGTGCCGTCCCGTACGACGTCGCCCTGCCGGAGCTGCTGCTGGATCCGCCGGGCGGTCACGCGCCCCGCGGTCAGACACCACTCCCACCAGCGGTCCAGCCCTGCTGCGTCGAGCCGTTCGGCCGCGAGCAGCGCGGGCCAGCCGCAGGCCCGCGCCTGCGCGGTCACCTTCGCCCCGCCGGCGACCGGGTCGACCGCGAGCGCGGGCTTACCCGCCCGCAGTGACAGAACCAGCCCGTGCAGCCGGTCCGTGACGACCACATCCAGCCGGGCGAGGACGGACGACAGCTGGGCCGGTGTCGCGCACAGCCGCCAGTCGTGCGTGTCGAGACGGGTCTCCAGCTCCAGGCGCGCACAGTCCTTGCCGGTCAGCCAGCGAGTCACCACGGCAGCGACCTCCGCGTGCCGCCGCTGCGGCCCGTACTCGTGCTGGCCATGCGTGAGAATCACCCCGACGACCGGCCGGGCCAGGTCGGCGGGCGCCCCGGCCGACAGATCCACCACCGGCTCCGCTCCCGGGGCGTCGCGCGCCAGCACCCGGTGGAACCCGGTGACGGCCGCACTGGCGGGATCGATGACGGATGTCCCGACCGCGACCCGCACACAGTGGGCGAACCGCCGGTGCAGCGCCTCGATCTGCGGCCCGTGCAGCGGTCCGCAGACGAACACCAGGTGGGAGTACTCCCCGGGTCGCACCTGCTCCAGGTGCAGCGCCTCCGGCCGGAAAACCGGGCTCCAGACCACGTCGTACGCAAGCCCCGCCCGCGCAAGTACCTCCTCCACCCGGCGCAGGGCCAGCACGTCCCCGGCGGTCGCCTCCCCGTCCCGGAAGCTGCTCCACCCGCCGATCAGAACGCGCCGCCGTATCCCCACAGTGCGCACGGGTGCCCGCTCCGGCGGTGGACAATCACCGGTCGGGGGGGCGTCGGCCCGGGCGGCACCCAGCACGAGCAGCATGTCGCTGCAGTGATCCACATCCCGCCTGGTCAGGGTCGCTCGGTGGTGCGACGCTGGAGGTCGAGAGGTGTCCGAGGACGGGAACCCGGGAGGGCCGATGGGACGGGACGTCCCGGCGTTGGTCTTCACCCGCGAGGACCGCCGCCGGTACCGGATCAAGATGCAGGAGTGCCTCGACGCGTTTGCGCAGATGCTGCGCGACTCACGGTTCGAGTCCGGGCGGCCCCAGGTGGGACTGGAGATCGAGCTGAACCTGGTCGACGACGAGGCCGAGCCGACGATGCGCAACGTCGATGTGCTCGAGGCGATCGCGGACCCCGCCTGGTCGACCGAGCTGGGCCGCTTCAACCTCGAGATCAACATTCCGCCCCGCCGGCTGACGGCGGGCGGCCCCGACGACTGGGAGTCCGAGATCCGCGGCGCGCTGAACCACGCGGAGCAACGCGCCCGGTCGGTCGGAGCGCATCTGATCATGGTCGGCATCCTTCCCACGCTGCGGCCTGAGGACGTCGGCGAGGCCGCGCTGTCGGAGAACCCTCGCTACCGACTGCTCAACGACCAGATCTTCATGGCTCGGGGCGAGGACCTGCGCCTCGACGTGGACGGTGTCGACCGGCTGCGCACCTACGCGGACACGATCACTCCGGAGGCGGCGTGCACCAGCACCCAGTTCCACCTCCAGGTGTCCCCGGAGGAGTTCGCCGACTACTGGAACGCCGCACAGGCGATTGCCGGGGTCCAGGTCGCGCTGGCGGCCAACTCGCCGTTCCTGTTCGGCAAGGAACTGTGGCACGAAACCCGCATCCCGCTGTTCGAGCAGGCCACCGACACCCGTCCGCAGGAGATCAAGGTGCAGGGAGTGCGGCCCAGGGTGTGGTTCGGAGAGCGATGGATCAACAGCGTCTTCGACCTCTTCGAGGAGAACCTGCGCTACTTCCCGGCACTGCTCCCCCTGTGCGACGAGCAGGACCCCGCGGAGACGCTGGACCGCGGCGACATCCCCGAACTGGCCGAGCTCACCCTGCACAACGGCACCATCTATCGCTGGAACCGTCCGGTCTACGCCGTCGCCCACGACAAACCCCATGTGAGGGTGGAGAACCGCGTACTGCCCGCCGGGCCGACCGTCGCCGACACCCTCGCCAACGGCGCCTTCTACTACGGGCTCACCCGTGCCCTGGTCGAGGAGGAGCGGCCGGTCTGGTCACGGATGTCCTTCTCGGCCGCCGAGGAGAACCTGCACACGGCGGCGCGGCACGGGATCGAGGCACGGCTGTACTGGCCCGGCATGGGCGAGGTGCCGGTGCCCGAACTCGTCCTGCGGCGTCTGCTGCCGCTGGCGCACCGGGGGCTGGAGCGCTCCGGCATGGACGAGGCCTGGCGAGAGCCGCTGCTCGGCATCATCGACCAGCGGTGCGTCACCGGCCGTAACGGAGCGGTGTGGCAGAAGGAGATGTTCCACCACATCGATGCCTCCACCCACACCGGCCGCCACGAGGCCCTGCGGCTGATGACGCAGCAGTACATCGACTACATGCACCTCAACGCTCCGGCCCACACGTGGCCGGTCGACTGACACAGGTCATGCACGCCTCCCAGGGAACAGCAGGCCCCCGCCGTGCCCGGAACACATGGTGATCGGCTCCGATGCACGACGGGGGCGGGATGGCCATGGCCGGTGCCCTACGGATGCAGGACGACCTTGGTGTAGCCCTCGACGCGCTTGTCGAACTTGTCGTAGGCCTCCGGTGCCTGGTCCAGCGACACCTCGTGGGAGACGACGAAGCTCGGCTTCGCCCGACCCTCGATGATCATGTCACGCAGGTACCGGTTGTAGCGCTTCACGTTGCACTGGCCCGTACCCATCCGCAGGCCCTTCTCGAAGAGCTTGCCGATGGACACGAGGAGCATGCCCTTCTTGGACTGCTCGTCCGGGCCACCGGGGTCGGCCGGCACGTACAGGCCCGGCACACCGAGGGCGCCCGTGGGGCGAACCGTCTGGACGAGCGAGTTCAGGACCGTCGCGGGCTCCTCGTGGTCGACGTCCTGGGACATCGCCTGGTAGCCGACGGCGTCGACGCCCTTGTCGGTGCCGGCCCCGTCCGTCTGGTCCTTGATCTGCTGCACGGGGTCGCCCTCCGCGAAGTTGATCGGGACGGCGCCGATCTCCCGGGCCTTGTCCAGCCGCTCGGGAATCCGGTCGACGACGAAGACCTTCGCCGCGCCGCGCAGCAGCGCCGAGTACGCGGCCATGAGCCCGACCGGCCCGCCGCCGTACACCGCGACGCTCTCGCCCGGGCGCACCTGGGCGAGTTCACAACCGTGGTAGCCGGTGGGGAAGATGTCGGCGAGCAGAATGAAGTCGGTCTCGTGCTCGTTTCCCGGCGGCAGCTTCAGGCAGTTGAAGTCGGCGAACGGAACGCGGAGATATTCCGCCTGACCGCCCTTCCACGGACCCATGGCGACATAGCCGTAAGCCCCGCCCGAGAAACCGGGATTGACGGTCTCACAGAAACCCGTGTACCCGTCGACGCAGTTCTTGCAGAACCCGCAGGCGACATTGAACGGCATGACCACACGGTCACCTTCCGTGAGGGAGGTGACACCCTGGCCGCATTCCTCGATGATTCCCATGTTCTCGTGGCCGAACACGATTCCGGGCTCTGCCGCCGTACGTCCCTCGTACATGTGCAGGTCCGAGCCACAGATCGCCGTGGATGTGATCTTTACGATCACGTCGTTCGGTTGCTGGATGGTCGGCTTGTCGACATCCTCGATCGCGACGCTGAAAGGTCCTTTGTAGACGACGGCTTTCATCTCTTCCATCTCCTGACCGGTGATGTGCACGCGGATTGCCCGCGGGAGCGCCCCCGTTTGTGTGACCTACTCCTCATGGTTCTCTCGCCCGCGGGCTGGGGCAAGCCGGTAATCTCGGAAGCACACTCATCGCGTATCGCTTTTTTGCGTATCGCGCTTCGCACCGAGACCCGTGAAGGGAGGTCGGGACACGTGACGGCACAGCGGCTCGGAACCTTGCTCGTCCCCGTGCTCGGCCTGTCCGGCACCTCGTACCCGCCCGGCACCACGGTCACCGTCCGCGGCCGTGGCGCGACGGTCGACGGGTTCGTGAACGGCGACTGGCTCCCCCTTGCCTGGTGGGAGTTCTCCGACGGCCTCCGCGAGGACATCGCCGAGCCCTGACAGGCCCACCGCCCCGGTCCCGGCAGGGACAACCGAGGGTCGTCATTCGCCGCGCCAGATGTTGTCGAACGCGGCCTGCTCGATGGCACGTCGTTGCCGTATGGCCTCCAGTTGCATCAGTGCGTCGTGCACAGCGGCCAGCACGGTGTCCACAGCGTCGTCGTGCGCACTCGGGGAGTCGGCAGAGTCCTCCCCGGCCCGGCGATGGATCCCGATGGCCGCCGCCAGGGCGGCCAGGGTGGGCTCGTCCGAGGCCCAGCGTTGGGCCGCCGCACGATGGTCCGGTGAATCGGCCGGCACGACACTGCTGGCCCGGAAGGGGTTCCTGCGGTGGTGTTGCCGGCGGAGCTGCCCTTCCGCTTCAAGGGCCGCCAGATAAGCCGCGGACAGACCGCGACCTCTGCGCCACAGCCAGTCGCCGACCGTCTCGTACGGCGCTTCGCGGACGAGCGACGATGCGGCCTGATCCAGCAGGGAGTCGCGTGCGGTCGGTCGGTGGCCAGGCACGATGTGATCGCCGTCCAGGGTGATGGCCTGGGCATCGAGTAGGTCGAGCACCTCGGCTCCTGCGAGAGCGAGCGAGAGGTCGCCTTGTTCCACGGGGTGGTTGGGCGCCACGTCGATAGCGATGATCATCAGGTCCCGTGATGTGGTCATGGATCGGCTTCGCCTCGAGATGCTGGAACGTGGGCGGGGTGTTTTCAGCGGGGTGTGAGCACCATGCGGAACCGTGCGGCGCCGGAGAGCATCTTCTGATAGGCCTCATCGGCCTGGTCCAGCGGCATGATCTCGGTCATCGGGCGGATCCCGTGCAGGGCGCTGAATGCCATGGTGTCCTGCACATCCTGCGCGGTGCCGGACGGGTGGCCGCGCACGATCCGGCCTTGCATGATCAGCTGGACCGGGCTGATGCCCATCGGCTCGAAAGTCGCGCCGATGACCACCAGCTCGCCGCGGTGGGACAACCCGTCGACGGTCGCCGTGATCGCGTCGGAGCTGCCGGCGGTGGCCAGCACGACCTTGGCGCCACCGAGGGACTGCAACGCGTCCGCGACGGGGGTGTCCGCCGTGCTGTCGATGTAGTGGTGCGCACCGAGTTGCTTGGCGAAGTCGGCTTTGGCAGCTCCGCGGGCGATGGCCACGGTCTCGAAGCCCATCGCGACGGCGTACTGCACCCCCAGGTGACCGAGACCACCGAGGCCGAGT
>NZ_JBQQCE010000416.1:0-8719 GCF_052245645.1 Streptomyces sp. KR55
CGCAGCAGCTCCACCGTGGTCAGCGCGGGGGACGGCGTCGGCAGCGGCAGGACGACAAGGGCAAGGTCGAGGGCTCCGCGGGCGAGCTCGCGTACGAGATCGTGCGAACCGCCCTCCTCGATCAGCAGCTGAATGCCCGGATAGCGGTCGTGGAAGGCGCGCAGCACGTCCGGCAGCAGGCCCGTGCACAGGCTCGGGGTCGCGCCCAGTCGCACCCGGCCCCGGCGCAGCTGCACCAGCTCCTGCACCTCGTGCCGCGCGGTGTCCGCGTCGGCCAGGATCCGCCGGGCCAGGGGCAGCAGGGCCTCGCCGGCATCGGTGAGGGTGATGTTCCCGCGCGCCCGCAGGAACAGATCGGCACCCAGCTCCCGCTCCAGCGCCTTGATCTGCTGGGACAGCGACGGCTGGGCGACATGGACGAGGTCGGCGGCCCGGGTGAAGTGCCGGGTCTCGGCGACCGCCACGAAGTACTGAAGCTGCTGGAACTGCACCCTGCCAGCATAGGCCAGGGCTATCGAATCAAGCCGGACCATGTCTTGGACCGATGGGGTCGTTCGGCCCTAGCGTCCTGAGACATGGCTCTGGCAACGCGGACGGACCGACGGCCGTCCATGGCACGCACGGTGTGGGACAGCTCCGTCGGCAAGAAGACCGTGATGGCGGTCAGCGGTCTGATCATGCTGCTGTACCTGGTCGTCCACATGATCGGCAATCTGAAGATCTTCTTCGGGGAGGGCGAGTTCGACCACTACGCGCACTGGCTGCGTACCGTCGGCGAGCCGTTCATGCACTACGAGTGGACGCTGTGGCTCGTCCGGATCGTGCTGGTGGTCGCCGTCGTCGCCCACGCGGTCTCGGCGTACCAGCTCAGCCGCCGCGACATCAAGGCGCGCCCCAGCAAGTACGTCCACAAGAAGCCGCGGGCCTCCTACGCGACACGCACCATGCGCTGGGGCGGGATCATCCTCGGCCTGTTCATCGTCTGGCACATCCTCGACCTGACGACCGGCACCGTGCACTCCGGCGGATTCCAGACCGGCCACCCCTACCAGAACGTCGTCGACACCTTCTCCACCTGGTACGGCAACGTCATCTACATCGTCGCGATGCTCGCCCTCGGCCTGCACATCCGGCACGGCTTCTGGAGCGCCGCACAGACCCTCGGCGTCGGCAGCCGCACCCGTGACCGCGCCCTGAAGACCATCGCCAACGTCCTCGCGCTGCTGCTCACGGCCGGTTTCATCGCCGTACCCGTGGGCGTCATGACCGGAGTGGTGAGCTGACATGACCTCTTACGTGGATTACGCGACCGGTGAGCCGGTCCTCGACGCCAAGGCCCCGTCCGGCCCGATCAACGAGCGCTGGGACAAGCGCCGTTTCGAGGCCAAACTGGTCAACCCCGCCAACCGGCGCAAGCACACGGTGATCGTCGTCGGCACCGGCCTCGCGGGCGGCTCCGCCGGTGCCACGCTCGCCGAACAGGGCTACCACGTCGTCCAGTTCTGCTACCAGGACTCCCCGCGCCGCGCCCACTCCATCGCCGCGCAGGGCGGCATCAACGCCGCGAAGAACTACCGCAACGACGGCGACTCCATCCACCGCCTCTTCTACGACACCGTCAAGGGCGGCGACTTCCGGGCGCGGGAGTCGAATGTGCACCGGCTCGCGCAGATCTCCGTCGAGATCATCGACCAGTGCGTCGCGCAGGGCGTGCCCTTCGCCCGCGAGTACGGCGGTCTGCTCGACACGCGCTCCTTCGGCGGCGTCCAGGTGTCGCGTACGTTCTACGCCCGCGGCCAGACGGGCCAGCAGCTCCTGCTCGGCGCCTACCAGGCGCTCAGCAGGCAGATCGCCGCGGGGAACGTCGAGATGCACCCCCGTACCGAGATGCTGGATCTGGTCGTCGTCGACGGGCGGGCGCGCGGGATCGTGGCGCGCGACCTGATCACCGGCAAGATCGACACGTACTTCGCGGACGCCGTCGTACTCGCCAGCGGTGGGTACGGAAACGTCTTCTACCTGTCGACCAACGCGATGAACTCCAACGCCACCGCCATCTGGCGGGCGCACCGGCGCGGCGCGTACTTCGCGAACCCCTGCTTCACCCAGATCCACCCCACCTGCATCCCGCGCACCGGCGACCACCAGTCCAAGCTCACCCTCATGAGCGAGTCACTGCGCAACGACGGCCGTATCTGGGTGCCGAAGGCCAAGGGCGACACCCGGCCGGCGAGCCAGATCCCCGAGGACGAGCGCGACTACTACCTGGAGCGGATCTACCCGTCCTTCGGCAACCTCGTCCCCCGCGACATCGCCTCCCGCGCCGCGAAGAACGTCTGCGACGAGGGCAGGGGAGTGGGCCCCGGCGGGCAGGGCGTCTACCTCGACTTCGCGGACGCCATCAAGCGCATGGGCCGGGGGGCCGTCGAGGCCAAGTACGGCAACCTGTTCGACATGTACCAGCGGATCACCGACGAGGATCCGTACGAGGTGCCGATGCGGATCTACCCCGCCGTGCATTACACGATGGGCGGCCTCTGGGTCGACTACGATCTGCAGACCACCATCCCCGGCCTGTTCGCGATCGGCGAGGCCAACTTCTCCGACCACGGAGCCAACCGCCTCGGCGCCTCCGCGCTGATGCAGGGCCTCGCCGACGGCTACTTCGTGCTGCCGGCCACCATCAACGACTACCTCGCCCGCAACCCGCACCAGGACTCGGTCACCGACGAACACCCGGTCGTCCAGGAGGTGCTGGCCGAGACCCAGGACCGGCTCAACCTGCTGCTGTCCGTCGACGGCGACCGCACCCCCGACTCCTTCCACCGCGAAGTCGGCGAGCTGATGTGGGAGTTCTGCGGAATGGCCCGCACGGACGCCGGGCTGCGCAAGGCACTCGAGCGCATCCCGCAGATCCGCGAGGAGTTCTGGCGGCGGATCAAGGTGCCCGGAACCGGTGAGGAGTTCAACCAGTCCCTGGAGAAGGCCAACCGCATCGTCGACTACCTGGAGCTCGCCGAGCTCATGTGCCTCGACGCGCTGCACCGCTCCGAGTCCTGCGGCGGCCACTTCCGCGAGGAGTCGCAGACCCCGGACGGCGAGGCCGCGCGCAGGGACGACGAGTTCTCCTACGCCGCCGCCTGGGAGTTCACCGGCACCGGCGAGGCGCCCGTCCTGCACAAGGAAGACCTGGTCTTCGAGTACGTCCACCCCACCCAGCGGAGCTACGCATGAAGCTCACCCTGCGCGTCTGGCGGCAGCAGAACGCCGACGCCGACGGCACCATGTCCACGTACGAGGTGGACGGCATCTCCCCCGACATGTCCTTCCTGGAGATGCTCGACACCCTCAACGAGGAGCTCATCCTCAAGGGCGAGGACCCGGTCGCCTTCGACCACGACTGCCGCGAGGGCATCTGCGGTGCCTGCTCGCTCGTCATCAACGGCGACGCGCACGGTCCCGAGCGCACCACCAGCTGCCAGCTGCACATGCGGTCCTTCCAGGACGGCGACACGATCGACATCGAGCCGTGGCGTGCCTCCGCCTTCCCGGTGATCAAGGACCTGGTGGTCGACCGGTCCGCCTTCGACCGGATCATCCAGGCCGGTGGCTACATCACCGCCCCGACCGGCTCCGCGCCCGAGGCCCACGCCACGCCGGTGCCGAAGCCCGACGCCGACTTCGCCTTCGAGCACGCCGAGTGCATCGGCTGCGGCGCCTGCGTGGCCGCCTGCCCGAACGGCTCGGCGATGCTCTTCACCTCCGCCAAGGTCAACCACCTGAACGTGCTCCCGCAGGGCGCACCGGAGCGTGAGAGCCGCGTCCTCGACATGGTGGCGCAGATGGACGAGGAGGGCTTCGGCGGCTGCACCCTCACCGGGGAGTGCGCCACCGCCTGCCCGAAGGGCATCCCGCTGATGTCCATCACCGGCATGAACAAGGAATGGCTGCGCGCCACCCGCAAGGCGGCCAAGAGGTAGCCCTGCCCAGGTGGGAGAGACGTTCGCCGAAAAGGTGCGGACGGGCGGGACCGGGGGTGGTGCTCATCCCGGTCCCGTCTCGCTTTCCCGCCCGCCCCTGGCATTCAACATCCGCACATCCCCGCTCCGGCCACCGGTCACGCACACGCCAACCGGCATCGGAAGAACTGTGGCGGCAGGCCGAACGACCCGGCCCGCCCGCTGCCGTCGTCGAACCGGCCCGTGACCAGGAGTGTGCCATGACCGGCGTTTCCACCCTCGATCGTCCCCCGCAGCCAGCGGCACCCCCCCGCTACACCGTCACCCTCGCCCGCGACGAGGACGACGTGCGGGCCGCTCAGCAGCTGCGGCACGACGTCTTCGCCGGCGAAATGGGTGCGCTGCTCGCCACACCGCAGCCGGGGCTCGACATCGACTCCTTCGACGCGTACTGCGACCACCTGCTGGTCCGCGACACGCTCACCGGTCAGGTCGTCGGCACCTACCGGCTGCTGCCGCCCGAGCGGGCCTCGGTCGCCGGCCGGCTGTACTCCGAGGGCGAGTTCGACCTGACCCGGCTCGATCCGATCCGCCCCGGCCTCGTCGAGGTCGGCCGCTCCTGTGTGCACCCGGACCACCGCGACGGCACCGTCATCGGCCTGATCTGGGCCGGGATAGCGCGGTACATGGTCGACCGCGGCCACGAGTGGCTGGCCGGCTGCTGCTCCATCCCGCTCGCCGACGGAGGCACCCTCGCGGCCGCCACCTGGGACCGGGTGCAGGCCAAGAACCTGGCCCCCGAGGAGTACCGCGTCCAGCCGCTGCTGCCCTGGGTCGCCGACGGCGTCGCCCGCCCGGCCGAGCGCACCGAACTCCCGCCGCTGCTGCGCGGTTACGTCCGCCTGGGCGCCTGGGTGTGCGGTCAGCCCGCGCACGATGCCGACTTCGGCGTGGCCGACCTGTACGTGCTGCTGTCGATGCGCCGGGTCAACCCGCGCTATCTGCGGCACTTCCTCTCGCTCGTCCCGGCCTGATGAGCGTCACGCGTACGGGGCTGCCGCACCGCCTCCGCCCGGGCGCGGCTGTCCTGTCGGCCGGTCGGGTACGGACACCAAGACGCGAGCGTGGGACGGCGGCCGTGCCCCGTCCCGTCGTACCGAGCAGCGCGTGGCTGCCCACCGCGCCCTGCTCCCCGCAGGTCTGCGTCACGTCCGTCCGGTCCCTGACGGACGTGCCGCGCGCCGTGCTGCGGATCGGGGCACTGCTGGCGACGCTCCTGGTGGGCGTCGTGCTGCTGCCAGTGCTCGGGAGCGTGCCCGCCTCCCGGCGCGATGCGCTGATCCGCCGGTGGAGCCTGGCCGTGGTCCGGGCCGCCGGCGTCCGTGTCCGCATCAGCGGTGCGGCCGCGCCCACCGGTGGCCTGCTGCTCGTCGCCAACCACATCTCATGGCTGGACATCCCGTTGCTCGCCGCCGTGCGCCCGGCCCGGATGCTCGCCAAGGCGGAGATCCGGCAGTGGCCGGTGGCGGGTGCGCTCACCGCGCGCAGCGGCGCCCTGTTCATCGAGCGGGACCGGCTGCGCGCACTGCCTCGGACGGTCGCCCGCATCGCCGATGCGCTGCGCGGTGGTGCCGCGGTCGTGGCCTTCCCCGAGGGCAGCACCTGGTGCGGCCGGGCTCAGGGACACTTCCGACGGGCGGTGTTCCAGGGCGCCCTCGACGCGGCCGTCGCCGTCCAGCCGGTCCGCCTCCACTACCGGTTCGAGGGTGGCCCCGCGAGCACCGCGCCCGCCTTCGTCGGCGAGGACTCACTGCTCGCCTCGCTGTGGCGGGTGGTCTCGGCACGCGGACTCGTCGCCGAGGTCGAGATACGGGACGAGATCCCGGCGGGCAGCCACCCCGACCGCCGAGCACTCGCTCATGCCGCCCAGCCCGGCCTGATGGGCGGCGAGCTCGAATGGGCCCACGTCGCCCTGGTCTCCGAGCAGTCGCGGGCCAGGACCTGCGAGGCAGATGTGCCGACCGCGCGGCAGGGCTGAACGCTCAACGCAGGTGACCGGGCGCGGGTGTACGCGGCGGACGGTGCGATCGAGGTGCACGTCCGCCAGGAGGCGGAGCTGTGGAGTCGGCCGTCCGGCCCATATACACATCGGCCGGATTTGACGCTGCGTGGACCGGACTCACCCGGAATTCTGTGGGTCCGTTAGCGGGAAGCGTCGCAGAGGACCGCAGTGCACGTCACGGCGCCCTCTCGGGGGAGGACGTCGGGGTGGGGACTTCCACGCAGGAACGGCGAGAACGCTATTTCCAGGCCATCTCGGTTCATGCCGCGCCAACCTCGGCCACGACGCCCGACGACGCGCCCAAGGCCGCACCGGTTGCGAACAAGGCAACGCGTACCCGGTCCACAGAAGCGACCAGACGACTGTGTGCGGCCGCGCACGCTCGTCCCGATCGGCTGGAGCCGCTCAGAGCGGCATCGCGGCACCTGGCGACTCATGGCTGGGGTCTCGCCTCGGCGCGCGCCCTTCTGGCGGACGAACGTCCCCGGCCGGAGCTGGCAGGCACCACCTGCCCGCCCCTGGGCGAGCCACTCGCCAGGTGGGCGATCGGGAAGATACTCCTGTCACGCATGCGCGTGGTGCCCTCCTACGGCTTCGACCTCGGGCCCGTCCTCGCGCACTGCCTCGCCGCGCGCAGGCAGTGGCGCCTGCGCCGCACGGCACTCGCGATCATCCTGGGCTGGATCGCCTACCGCTTCCCGCTCGGTGTGGCTCTGTGGGCCATTGCGGCCGCGCTTGCGGTGGCGGTCGCCCGGCCCTCTCGGCGTACGCTGCGGCGCTCCAGGCCGTGGCGGCGCCGAATCGGCCGGGCCTGGAGCGGTGCGCTGGTGGTTCTCCTGCTTCCGCTGCTGGTGATGACGCTCCGTCCCACGAGCCGGGTGGGCGAGGAGACCCTCGTGGCGCTCGAGTACGCCACGCTGGCCTACCTGGGGGTGCGGATCATCGATCGGCTCGTCGCGGTCGTCTACGCCTTGCTCTGCGACCGGGGCGGTCGCCGTCCGTGGACGGGACCGCGACTGCGCGGCCGGATCGCCGCGATCGAACGCGCGCAGACCGGCAACGCCCTCCCCTATGAACTCCACGCGGGCTATTGGCGCTTCATCGGAGCCGGCAACTCCCTTTGGCGTCGGGCCACGATCAGTATCAAGCTGCAAGGCGAGAAGGACGACGAGGACGAGGAGGTCCGCAAGGACTTCGTTCCCTTCGGCACCGGCGAGCTCCTCACGGCGGTGAGCGAAGAACTGGATGACCTCCGGATCGCCGAGCCGCCCTTCCAACCGCTCGAGTGCGACGTCCAGTACGTGCGGGGCGGCCCGTCCCGGCGCTGGGCCCGCCTGCCGAGGAATCCCTCCGGCGACGACGCCGGCGAGGACGCCCTGTGGGGGCGGGAGCCGGACGAGAGAGGTTCCGGGATCGTCGTCCGCCGGTATTTGTCCGCGCAGGTCCAAACCTGGTCCGGTCAGCTGGTCGTCACCGTGCTGGCATCGGCGGTGATCGAAGGACAGGAACTGCACTTCGTCGTGCGCCCCCATGTCCTCCCGCCACTCTTCGACGATGTCGAGGAGGCCGTGGATCCCGAAGTGCTGCGCAGGATCACCATGTTCGCGCAGATCCCGGTTCAGGCCGTGGGCGATCTCGCGGCCCTGGGCCACGGGTGGTGGCGCTTCCTGAGGTGGTGGGCGGGCGAGAGCGATGAGACGGCGTCGAGCGAGCAGTTGGCGGACGTCCCGAAGCGGCCGATGCCGACCAGCCTGCGAGAGCGCTGTTCGCCCGTCTACACAGGTGACATGCACGTGTCCGAGGACGCCGTACGGCATGTGGCGATCGTCCAGTCGTCGATGTTCTCCACGGTCGAGGAGTTCCTTGAGTTCAAGGGAGTCGACGTCACGGAGTTCAAACGCCAGGTGCAGAAGATCATGACGGTCATCCACGCGGGCGACAACAACATCATTCAGGCGGTCACCGCGGGCCGGGACGCCCGCGACATACGCCAGGGTCCGGACAACGCACAGGACCGGCAGGCCGGTCGGCACGCCGGCGGGGACGAGAGCGACAAGGCGACAGAGAAGGGTGACGAGGAATGAACCGATCTCGACGCGAGGGCGGCTGGAGGAGCGGCGAAGGCCGTCGACAGGTCTCGTCGAACGTGAGGGCGGGCAGCAACAGCAACATCCAGGCGACCACCGCGGGAGGAGACGTCAGCAACGTCAGCCAGTCGGTGTCGCGCCCGGCCGACGATCCGGCGGTGGCCGAAGTCCGCGCCAGCCTCCGGGAGTTCCGGGACGCCCTGTCCCGGTTAGGCGCCTGCGAGGACCGGGACGCCGGACTGCGCGCAGCCGACCGTATCGAGCGCGCTCTCGACAACCCGGCGGACCAACGCGACACCATTGAGGGCGCGGCCGACACGATCGGTCTCATGGGCCGGACCGTTGCGGCTCTGGCGGGCGCGGCGACCGCCGTGCAGCAGGCCGTGAACTCGCTGTTCTGAAGCCTCCGCATGCTACGCGGAGGGAAGCGTCTCTGATCAGCTAAGCGATCCCATGCGAGGCGTAGTGTCTGGCACGGGTGGTGCCCACCTGGGTGGGGTGGCGTGGGCGTGCAGGTGGAATCCTGCGCCCAGTGCTGCCCCTCTCGGCCGGTGTCGGCGGGTGGTGGGTGTGCTGATCGTCGTCACGCCCTGGTGCCGGTGGGCTGCGCG
>NZ_JBQQCE010000417.1:0-8699 GCF_052245645.1 Streptomyces sp. KR55
CCCGCAACGCTTGGGGTGGGGTTCCTCGGTTGAGCGCCGGGCAGGCCTTGCACCTGCATCTTCCCGCAGGAAGCCTACCGACGAGCTGCGGGTCACCCGGACCGCCCGGCCGCACCGAACCGGCGACGCGGACCATGCACGGAAGAGGCCGGTGACTGGCACCTGCGTGCCAAGACCTACAGCTTCCTCGCCCGTCAGGCCATCTGGATCGGTGACCCGGACACCGGTCTGACCTACGCGGAGAAGGGCCTGGTGCGTTCGGACCGCCTGACCGCGACCGAACGAGCCATGCTGCACAGCGCCCGCGCCCGCGCATTCGGGAAGATGCACGACATCCAGGGGACCCTGGCCGCAGTGAGGCGGCCGACGACGCCTTCGCCCAGTCCAACCCGGCATAAGACTCGCCGTGGATGGCCTACTACGACGAGGCCCAGCACCACGGCGACACCGCTCACGCGCTCTTTGACCTAGCCAGCCACAAAGACCAGGACCCCGGACAGGCCGGGCGACGTCCCCGGCCAATGCTGTGCACGCATTGCGCTGGTCGACGCGTCTACCACCGCGCCCTCAGTCCTCATGCACGGCACGGGAGCAGACCCCGCACAAGAGTTCTCGTGCCGCAGGCTCATGTGTGGCCTTTCCCATGCCCACGAGTTGTGTGATCGTTTTCGTTTCATCCCGTACATGCTCCGAGCAGAGAGCGGCACCGCAGGAGCGGCAGATGGCCACCGCGGTGGAAACGCGCTCCAGGGCAAGACAGTCGAAGCAGTTCATGACGCGTTCCCTTTCATCAATCCCTCCCACCGATCTTGCCGATCGGCCTTCCCGCCAACTCCGCCATGGGGCAAGCCGAGCTGCCCCTGTCCTCCGAGTGCGGCGGCGTGACCGGGCATGGCCCGGTGCCGAGGCAATCCAGAGCCTGAACGATCGACCACCACCGCCCGGCCGGCCGCGGCTTCCCCATATCCCCCTGACGCGGAGGAGTGCGCGATCGCGAGGAGGGTCGCCAGGACGGCCGCGAGGACCCCGACAACAGCGATCTCCCCCCAGTCGTACCGTCGCCCGCGGCACGCGCGGGTTCGGCGAAGAGCGCGTCGAGGCGCGATGCGCTGGGCCAGCCGGTTCGCGGATCAGATGCCGTTCGATGTCGGCACACGCCCGCTCGACTCCGGTCGGGTTTTCCCTCCAGCCGTCCATCTTGTCCACCTCCAGCCTCTCAGCGGAGGAACCTCCGTCAGCCGCGGGAAGCTGAGGGGCAGTTTCACGAGTACCCCTCGACGCTTGCCCTATGCAAAACTTCGGGCCGCGGTTACCCGGAGGGCGGGAGCCCAATTACCCCGGATCAGCCCGCTTTCCGCCCTGTGAACGGCGTTCGGACCGGCCTGAGCCGGAAGGAGCGTACGACCGCGACCACACTCCCGGCGACCAGCGTCAGCGCCAGGGCGCCCGAGCCGATCAGGGCCGCACGCTCGGCCCCCCGGGGCGGCAGGACCACGTGGCGGCACATCCCCTTCAGGGTCGGACACCACCGCCAGCGCGTCACCGGGCCGGGTCGACTGGCGACAGCCCCGCCAGATGCGCGTCCGGAGTGGAGCCCCGTCGCCGTCGGCCACGGAACACAGGTAGCGGCCGTGGCCCCGGCCTGCCCCGGGGCCGGCCTCGACCGAGGTCACCACGACCGACTGCACCTGACCGCGCTGTGCCGGTACCATTCCCGCCGCCGTCTGCGGTACCAGCAGAGCAAGGCAGACGCCCAGTACGGCGACGACGCCGACGAGCGCGCGTCCGGCGCCGGTGATCTGCAGATACAGGGCAAGCGCGGCAGCGAGGACCAGCCCGGCCTCGCCACTGGCAAGGGTCGGCGTCCCGGTCCACACCCCCGCGGCACCGACCCCGACGATCAGGCCCGCGCCCAGGACACCGGCCAGCAGACCCTCTCCTACCAGCCACCAAGGAGGCGGCCCGACGAACTCGGCCGGTCCCCACAAGGTCGCTCGCAGGTGAGCCGCCAGCCCGACTTCCGCCACGGGTGGTCGCCGACGCGGCCGGCGCATGAGTTCCCTCCCTGGCATGGTCCGTGGTCCAGGTCGGCAGCCCCGACCTCCACATCCCTTGCATTATGCAAAATTCACCAGGGAGCAGGAAGCCTGCACCGGACGTGAGGTGGTCTTCAGGCCCCGTGCCGCACAGCCGGGCCGTCCTCCCAGCCCAGGGGATGCGGACCCGGATCCCCCTCGGCCGGTGCGAGGGGCTCTCCACCCGCCTCGTTGAAGGCCGTGAGCGCCTCGACGAGTGCCGCGCGCTGGTGCGGGTCCAGGCGTTCGACGATCGCGGCGATCTCACTCCGCCGCCGCGCGGTCACGTCAGCTACGGTGCGCCGTCCCTCCTCGGTGAGCTGGAGCAGGGTCTCGCGTCGGTTGTCCGGGTTGGTATGCCGGTCGGCCAGACCGGCCGTGATCAGCCGGTCGACCATCCGCATCGCCGTCGAGGGCGCCACCTGGAGCACATCGGCGAGAGCCACCAGCTTCATGGCGCCGCGGCTGGACAGCACCACCAGCATCCGGAACTGCGGCAGCGTCACCCGTTCCTCGACCTTCGCGAGGGAGCGGGCCGAAACGGCGACCAGCAGCCGCGACGCCGTCAGCACCGCACGGGTCACCGCATCGACGTCGTCCATGCCCCCCGCGGGGGCCTGCTGCTCCGGCATGCGTCCTTTCTACCGTGCCGAAGCGCCCTCCCCGTCAGCCGATCGGCACCGATTTTCCTCCCTCATGACCGTGGTAGCGCAGCAGGAGCATCGCGGCGTCGTCGTGCGGCGGCCCGGCGGCGTGCCGGACCAGGTCCTCGCGCAGAGCGTCCAGCGCGCTCTGCGCGTCGGGCTCCCTGAGCAGGTGCGCCCGGTCGCCGAGCGGGTAGAAGGCGCCGTCTGCGTCCCGGGCCTCGGTGACCCCGTCGGTGTAGAGCAGCAGTTGCTCACCCGGCCCGAACGCCACCCGGTACGGTTTCGGGCCCTCTCCGCCGTGCGCGCTCAGGCCAAGCGGCAGGGAGTACGCCGGCGGCTGCGGGAAGTCGGCCGTACCGTCCCGCCGTACGACGAGCGGGGCCGGATGGCCGTAGTTGAGGAAGACGGCCTCCTTGTCCGAGCCGATCTCGGCGAGGATCGCGGTCACGAACTTCTCGCCCTCCAGTTCCCGGGTCACGCTGCGCTCCAGACGCTCGCCCAGCCCCAGCAGGTCCGGCTCGTCGTGCGCCGCCTCCCGGAACGCGCCGAGCACCACGGCGGCCGTCTCCACCGCGGCCAGTCCCTTGCCCTGCACATCCCCGACGATCACCCGGACACCGTGCGGCGAGGCGACCACCTCGTACAGGTCCCCTCCGATGCGCGCCTCCGCGACGGCCGAGGTGTAGGACACCGCCGCCTGCAGCGGGCCCGCGGTCAACGGCACTGCTCATGCGGTGCTCCTCAAGCCTTCGCCGCCACCACGGATTCGGTGACGCGCGGAACCAGAGTTGCCTGTGCGGTGAACGGGGCAGGAGGGTTCCACCACTGCGTCAGGGTCTCGTAAGAACTCACGCTCGATCCGATACCGGCCGCCGGGACGTGGATACCACGTGCATTTCGCAATGATCGACCACGAGGGGCCGAGCCGACGGCCGGCATCCGCCCAGCTCCCAGAGGCCGGACCCGGGAAGCGACCGCGACCGTGGCGGATCACTCGCCCCGTTGGCCGTTGCCACGGCATTGCAGCCCGTCTTGGACGACCGATAGGCGCGGGCGTCGGCCTGGTGCAGCTGCAAGTACCAGATGTCCACGTCATGCGCCCGAGCGGCCATCTCCTGCGCGTCGTTGCGCCGGACATCGGGAGCCGGGTACGAGCTATGGCCGAAGGCTTTCATGTCCGGCCCATATCCGGGCCAAGCACAGTCACCACCGCGCCTCATGGCGCTGTGACCAGGCGGCCTGCGCTTCGAAGTTGTATCACATCCTCTTTGTGCTCGGGCCTCTGCCCGTCCGATACTCGGATCGGGTGAGGCAAACCGCCCGAGCGCCCCTGCTCGTCGTGGCGGGCGGACACGGACGCAGCCCGGTGTTTGGCTTGCCGGGCCGGTCGCTCTCCGCGATCGTGCTCGACTTGCCGGGAGGGACATCATGGCGGCACCGCGCGAGTTGGACGAGGCAAAGGTCGAAGCCTTCATGGAGAAGGCGCTCAGGGACCTCAGCGGGACGATGACGATCGGCCTGTGCCACCTGGGCGACCGGCTGGGCCTGTTCAAGGACCTCGCCACCAGTGGCCCCGCCGGCAGCCAGGAGCTTGCGGACCGTCTGGACCTGAACGAGCGTTACGTACGCGAGTGGCTGCGTGGACTCACCGCCGCGGGCTATCTGGAGGAACCGGAACCCGGGCGCTTCGCCCTTCCCGCCGAACACGCCCCCGCCCTGGCCGACGAATCAGGGCCCATGTTCCTCGGCGGCGTCTACCAGATGATCCCCGCCGCCCTGGCACCGTACGAACGACTGTGCCAGATGTTCCGGAGTGGAGGCGGCGTACCACAGAGCGACTACCCGGACATCCTGTGGGACGGCATGAGCCGTTTCACCGGCAGCTGGTTCGAGAGCGTGATGGTCGACGACTGGCTGAGCACCTTCCCCCACGTCGTCGAGAAGCTGGACCGGGGCATCGACGTCGCGGACGTGGGATGCGGCGCGGGCCGCGCCCTGATCGTGCTCGCCCAGGCGTTTCCCCGCTCGCGTTTCACGGGCTTCGACAACTTCCCGGCCCAGGTGGAACGTGCCCGGCAGAACGCGGAGAAGGCCGGCGTGGCCGACCGGGTGACCTTCGAAACGCTGGATGTCACCCAGGGGCTTCCCGGGCACTACGACCTGATCACCACCTTTGACGTCATCCACGACGCGGCTGAACCGAAGCAGCTTCTTTCCGCCATCAGGGCTGCGGTCAAGGACGACGGCGACTACCTGATGCTCGAGATCAACTGCCGGGACCGCCCCGAGGACAACGTGGGCCCCGTCGCAACGATGTTCTACGGGTTCAGCATGTTCTACTGCATGACCACGTCCCTCGCGAACGGTGGGGCCGCCCTCGGAACGTGCGGTATGCCCGAGGCGGTCGTACGCAGTATGTGCGCCGAGGCAGGCTTCAGCGACGTGGCCCGCTCCACGACGGACGACCCTTTCAACGTCCTCTACGACATCACGCCGTAACCCGACACGGACTTGCGGCAACGGCCCCTGCGCGAACGACGCATGACGAGTACAAATATGGGGCTGCGGGTGGTGATGAACTGACTGCTCGGGTATCGCCGCGTCAGCCGGGGGCAACGGTGCACGCGGCACATGAAGAGGTCTTACGTGCGTGCGAGGCCCGTGCAGGTCAAGTGCGGCACCAGGCCCGCTGTTTCACCGATGTGCGGAAGATGCGAACATGACGAGCCCAGCGTTCCGATCTTGCGGGTGCCCCTCTAGCGTCCCGGCGACGACGCCGTCGAGGGGGAGGGTGCAATGCCGGGACGCAGGCAGGTGCTGGGCTGGGGTGGATCGCTGGCGGCAGCCGGCGCGTTCGGACTCCGGCCCGCGAAGGCGACCGCAGCGCAGCGGGCCCGAACGAGAGTGGCTGTACTCGGCGGCGGTATCGGCGGCCTGACCGCCGCCCACGAGCTCGCCGAGCGCGGCTTCGACGTCACCGTCTACGACCGGCGAGCGGAATGGGGCGGTAAGGCGCGCAGCCTTCCGGTGACCGGCACGGCCACCGGTGGCCGCCGCAACCTGCCCGGTGAACACGGCCATCGAGGCTTCTTCGGCTTCTACACCAACCTTCCGGACACCATGCGGCGCATCCCCTTCGGTGACCGGACACACGGCGTCTGGGACAACCTCGTCACCGTCCCCTACTTCGCGTTCAACAGAGAGAACGGCAAGGGCGATCTCTACCTTCCCATCCTCCCGCCCGACACACGCACCCTCGACCCGGGCACCCTCCCCCTCGTCATCGAGGGGCTGTTGCGCACCATGCCCCAACTCCTGCCCCATGAATGCGCGTTGCTCGGCCGGAAACTCGCCGTCCTCATGACGAGCTGCGACGAGCGCCAGTTCGGACAGTGGGAGCACACCGGCTGGCTCGACTTCATCGAATACGAGGGCAAGTCGGACTTCTACCAGGTGATGTGGGGCGGCTCGGCGAAGGTCATCGAGGCTCTGCGGCCCGAGACCGCCAGCACCCGGACCTGCGGGCAGGGCATCGCGAAAATCCTCTACTCCATGCTCGGCATGGGGCCCGACGGCCCGTTCGACCGGATCCTCGACGGTCCCACCAGTGAACGCTTCATCGACCCGTGGGTGCGGCACCTTGCATCCTTGGGCGCCCGCTTCGTCACCGGGCATCTCGTCGAAGCCCTCGAACTCGGCTCCGACGGCCGCATCACGGCCGCTCACGCCCGCACCGCGGCCGGTCCCGCGCGGATCGACGCCGACTGGTATGTGGCCGCTCTCCCCGTGGACCGCGTACGGCAGTTGTGGTCTCCCGAGATCCGGGCGGCCGATCCTCAACTCGCCAAGATGGACGGACTGCGCACCACGTGGTGCCAGGGCATCATGTACTACCTGAAGGAGACCTTCCGCGGCCCCGTCTCCCACCTCGCCCTCATGGATTCCCCGTGGGCACTGGCCCCGGTCGGGCAGTCCCGCTTCTGGTCCGACCCCTTCACCGAGACCTGGGGCGACGGCGTGGCCGCCGAATCCCTCTCCGTCGTCATCTCGGACTGGGACACACCCGGCCCCCTCTACGGCAAACCGGCCAAGGAATGCACCCCGAAGGAGATCTCAGAGGAAGTCTGGGCGCAGATGAAGGCAGGCCTCGAGGACAACGGCGATGTCATCCTCCCCGACGGCATCGTCCATTCCTGGTTCCTCGACCCGGCCGTCACCCAGACCGCCGTCGGCAGGCTCGAGAACGACGACACATATTTCCTCAACGACGTCTCCTCCTGGCACCTGCGATCCGAAGCCGTCACCGCCATCCCCAACCTCTTCCTCGCCGGCGACCACGTGCGCGCCCACAGCAACCTCGACTTCACATCCATGGAGACCGCCAACGAGACCGGCCGCCGAGCCGCCAACGCCGTGCTGGAGGCCGCCGGTGCCGACGGAGCCGACGAGGTCCGTCTCTTCGGCGGCGTAGAACCACCGGGATTCGCCGAACTCAAGGCCGCCGACCACATCCGCTACCGGCTGGGCCTGCCGCACGTCCTCGATATCTGAGAGGCCGTACCCCTGCGCATTCCTGGTGTTCCATTCCATGGGAATCGATCACGCACGCGCATAGCTCGGCACCGCACCCCTCCCGTCGGCATAACAGCCGTTGCAGCACGCCGGTGAGCCGGACGTCCGACACGCACCTGGCCGCCGCCCGCCGCCACGCCGACCGGGCACCGGCCCCGTTCCGGAACGGCGTGCACCGGTGGATCGACGTCCTATGCAATTGGCCTTGATCGCATGGCAGAGGCACGAAGGATATCGACAGGTCTGGTCCGGCTTCGGGCACCCGCAACCCCAGGCGCGTCACCCGTCACAGTGGGGCGGCGGCTCCGTGAGCCCGAGGGCACCGACGCCTGAGCGGCCGCGCGTGCTGCTTCTGTGCCGTATGCCACATCAGTCGTCTTGTGATGAGGCGCAGTCGCGCCCAGAAGTGCAGGTCGCGACGGTACTCCGATGTCTCCGGGAGGATCTGGCCGACGCAGGGTGTGATGTAGCCAACTCCAGCAAAATCAACTTGTCGACTTAGATTCCTTCAGCGCGCATGAGGTTACGAGCGCGTTAACCGGAGAGTCGCCGAAGGCGCGTGCGCCCTGGAGAGGAGTCGCTGTGGCAAGCATCCCCCCACAGCCTGGTGAGTGCGCGCAATTGCGTGTTGTCCATCAGTCCATCCCGCGCCAGTACCGGGTCGTGCACGGCCACCGCTGGGCGTTCCGCATGGCCGGCGAAGGCCCGGCCGTGCTGCTGATCCATGGCATCGGTGACTCGTCCGACACCTGGGCCGATCTGATTCCCGCGCTGGCTCGCCACTACACGGTGATCGCTCCCGACCTGCTGGGCCACGGGTCCTCCGACAAGCCCCGCGGCGACTATTCGGTGCCCGCCTATGCCAACGGAATGCGGGACCTGCTGGGGGTGCTGGGCATCGACAAGGTGACACTCGTCGGGCACTCCCTGGGCGGCGGGGTGGCCATGCAGTTCGCCTATCAGTTCCCCGAGCGCACCGAGCGGCTGGCGCTGGTGAGTACCGGTGGGGTGGGCCGCGGCGTCACCCCAGCGTTGCGCGCGGCCTCGCTGCCCGGAGCCCATCTGGCCCTGTCCTGGCTGCGGCTTCCGACGGTGCGGACGCAGACCGCCATGGCGATCCGGCTGCTGAAACTGCTCGATACCGGACTCGGCCAGGACGCCCCGGATCTACTGCGACTGGTGGACGCGCTGCCCGACGCCGCCTCGCGTGATGCTTTCATCCGCACGCTGCGCGCAGTGGTCGACTGGCGCGGCCAGGTGGTGACCATGCTCGACCGCTGCTATCTGACTGCCGGTATGCCGACCCTGCTGATCTGGGGCTCGCGCGACCAGGTGGTGCCTGCCCAGCACACCGGGCAGGCACACACGGCGATGCCCGGCAGCCGCCTGGGGGTTTTCGAGGGGG
>NZ_JBQQCE010000418.1:0-8667 GCF_052245645.1 Streptomyces sp. KR55
GCGGCGACGAGCCGGCGTCCCTGGGCAGCGGGCCGGACGGCACGCACTGCGTTACAGCACCTCGGACGTCACCTACTCCTGAACCCGGAATACTCCTGAACCGGGAGCCGGACGGTGAACACCGTCCTCCCCGGTTCGCCGGCCAGCCCGATCGTGCCGCCGTGGGCCCGCACCAGTGAGCTCGCGACCGACAGCCCGAGCCCGCTGCCGCCGCGGTCGCGGCTGCGGGCCTTGTCGACGCGGTAGAAGCGGTCGAAGACCCGCTCCCGGTCGGCGGCCGGAATCCCGGGTCCCCGGTCGGTGACCCGGACCAGCGCGGCGCCGGCCGTCACGGAGGTCTCCACGCACACCTTTGTGCCGGCCGGCGTGTGCACGGCGGCATTGGTGAGCAGGTTGTCCAGCACCTGCCGGATCCGCTGCTGATCGAGCCGCAGCCGCACCGGCCCGTCCCCGGTCGTCACCGTCAGCGGGTGGCTCGGGTGCGCGGCGCGGAAGGCGTCCGCGGCCTGCTCGACCAGCTCCACCAGGTCGGCGTCCGCGAGCCGCAGCGGGGCCTCCACCTCGGCGGCGTCCAGCCGGGCGAGCAGTAGCAGATCGTCCAGGAGGAAGCCCATCCGGGCTGCCTCGGCGCGCAGCCGCGCCAGATGCTTCTCCCGTTCCTCGGGCGCGTTGGCGGCCGCGTACTGGAACAGGTCCGCATAGCCCCGTACCGACATCAGCGGCGTCCGCAGTTCGTGCGAGGCGTCCGCGACGAACCGGCGCAGCCGCTGCTCGGCCTCGGCGCGCACGGCGAGGGAGTCGTCGATGTGCTCCAGCATGGTGTTGAACGCCGTGCGCAGCTCCTCCACCTCCGGCCCGCCGCCTGGGCCGTCGGCCCGCAGCGGCAGCCGCGCCGCCGACTCGGTCAGATCGTGCGAGGCGATGCCGTGCGCGGTGTGCGCCATGTCGCTCAGCGGCTTCAGCCCGCGCCGCAGCATCCTCCGGCCGAACACCACCAGCGCCAGCAGGGCCAGCGCGAACGTGACCACCTGGATCGTGATCAGCTGCTGGACGGTGTCCTCGATGTCGTCCATCGGGGCGGCGCTCACCAGGACCACCCCGGGTTCGACCTCGCAGGCCCGCAGCCGGTAGGTGCCCGCGCCCCTGAGATGCGCGGTGCGCAGGAGCTCCTGGTCCGAGGAGGCCTGGGACCGGGCCAGGGCGGTGAACTCGTCGAGGTCCTTCGGCAGGTCTGCGGCGTCCTCGGGTCTGCGGAGCACGGGGGTGCCGTCCGACACGTCGTACACGGCGTAGTACCAGCGGTAGTACTTCTTCCCCTGCAGCGTGCCGTGATCCGCAATGCTCTTGGACTGGGCGAGCTGGCCGAGCTGCAGCTGCTCGTTGAGCTGGGCCGACAGATAGTCCCGCATGTACGTCGTCAGGGCCGTGCCGACGACGGCGAACACCACCAGCGCCAGGGCGCCCAGGCCCAGCGCCAGCCGGGTGCCCAGACGGAGCCTGCGGTACGTCTGCCGGAGCCGGCGGATCACTCGGCGGCCCGCCGGATCACGTATCCGAAGCCCCGGACGGTGTGGATCAGCGGGGAGCCGGTGTCGTCGAGCTTGCGGCGCAGCCGGCTGACGACCAGTTCGACGACGTTGGAGCGGCCGCCGAAGCCGTACTCCCACACATGGTCGAGGATCTGCGCCTTGGTGAGCACGGTCGGCGACTTGCGCATCAGATAGCGCAACACCTCGTACTCGGTCGGAGTCAGCGTCAGCAGTTTTCCGCCGCGCCGCACCTCACGGGTGTCCTCGTCCATCGTCAGGTCCGCCACCCGCAGCACCGACCGCTGGAAACCGGGCCCGGCGGTGCGCCGCAGCACCGTCCGCAGCCTGGCCATCAGCTCCTCCACGGCGAACGGCTTGACCAGATAGTCGTCACCGCCCCGGGTGAGCCCCGTCACCCGGTCGGATATCCCGTCCCGCGCGGTGAGGAACACCACCGGCACCATCGTCCCCGAACCGCGCAGCCGGTCCAGGATGCCGAAGCCGTCGATGTCGGGCAGCATCAGATCCAGCACGACGATGTCCGGATGGAACTCGGCGGCGCGGCGCAGTGCCTCGTCGCCGGAGTTCGCCGTGACCGCCTCCCACCCCTCGTAGCGGGCGACCGTGGCGACGAGGTCGGCGATGGGCGGGTCGTCGTCCACAACCAGGAGCCGTACTTTTTCCACCCGTTCATAGTGCGCCAACCGTTCTCCCATGCCAGACCAGGTGACCACCCCCGCCCGCATCGATATCCACTTGAAAGTCGTACGACAGGAATTCGACAGCTCCCCCCAGCGAAGCTCGGAGTCCTCAAGGCCCCGATCAAGGAGTTGCCGTCCGTGACGACAGTCCAGTCACCTCCCGCGCCCACCGCGGCGCTGCGCCCCAAGGTGGTGGCCCGCACCGGTCTGTACGCCGTGCTGGCCGCAAACGTGGCCGTGGTCACCGTCTTCTTCGTCCAGGCAGGGTTCGCCTCCAACGCGCTGATCGTCCTGGGCCGGCTGGCCGGGCTGTACGGCGCCCTCCTCATGGCGTTCCAGCTGCTGCTGGTGGCCCGGCTGCCCTGGCTCGACCGCCGGATCGGCATGGACCGGCTGACCCTGTGGCACCGCTGGGTCGGCTTCTCACTGCTGTGGACGCTGCTGGCCCACGCGGTGTTCATCACCTTCGGTTACGCCGACTCCTCGGGCCTGGACCCGGTGAACCAGCTGATCGACCTGGCCGAGACCGTCGAGGGCGTGCTGCGTGCGGTCGTCGCGCTGGCGCTGATCATCGTGATCGGCCTGGTCTCGGCGCGGTTCGCCCGACGCCGACTGGCCTACGAGACCTGGCACTTCATCCACCTCTACACCTACATCGCCGTCGTCCTGGCCTTCTCGCACCAGGTGGCGGTCGGTACGACCTTCGTCGCCTCGCCGGCGGCCACCGCGTACTGGTGGACCCTGGGGATCGTCGTGCTGGGCTCGGTCGCCCTGGGCCGTGTGGTGCTGCCGCTGTGGCGGAACCACCGCCACCAGCTGCGGGTCTCGGCCGTCGTCCCCGAGAACGACAACGTCGTCTCGATCTACGTCACCGGCCGCGACCTCGACCGGCTGCCCGCACGGGCCGGTCAGTTCTTCCTGTGGCGGTTCCTCACCCGCGACCGCTGGTGGCAGGCCAACCCGTTCTCCCTGTCGGCGGCCCCGGACGGCCGCACCCTGCGCCTGACCGCCAAGGCCGCCGGGGACGGCACCGCCGCCCTGCGCCATCTGAAGGTCGGCACCCGGGTCTTCGCCGAGGGCCCCTACGGCGCCTTCACCACCATGCACCGCACCCGCCCCGACGCCCTGCTCATAGCCGGCGGTGTCGGTGTCACCCCCATCCGGGCCCTGCTGGAGGAGCTGCACGGCCACGCCGTGGTGATCTACCGCGTGTCCAGCGACCGGGACGCCGTCCTCTACGACGAGCTGCGCGACCTCGCCCGGGCCAAGGGCGCCGAACTGTATCTGGTCACCGGCCCGGTCGCCCCGGACAAACTGGCGCCCGGCGAGCTGGCCCGGCTGGTCCCGGACGTGGCCGACCGCGACGTCTACGTCTGCGGTCCGCCCGGTATGACGGCCACGGTGCTGCGCAGCCTGCGCGAGCTCGGCGTGCCCAAGCCGCAGATCCACTTCGAACGCTTCAGCCTGGCCGGATGACGGGGACGAGGTACCTACCGTGAAACGAGCACTTCCTGTCCTGGTCCTGACCGTTGCCGGACTGATCCCCGTCTGGCGGTACGTGCCCTCGGACGGCAACGGTCAGGACCAGGCCGCCCAGCCGGCCGCGACCCCCTCCGCGACCTCCACCTTGGGATCCCCGGGCACCTCGGCCCAGATCGTCGTCGCGGGCTCCACCGTCACCACCGAGAAGGGTGACGTACAGGTGGAGGTGACCTTCGCGGGCGACGAGATCACCGCGGTCCGGATGCTGAAGCAGCCGAACCACCCGCAGACGACGGCCGCCGTGCCGACGCTGATCGAGGAGACGCTGCAGGCGCAGAGCGCGGAGATCGACGCGGTGTCCGGCGCGACGATCACCAGCGAGGGCTACAAGGAGTCCCTGCAGGCCGCCATCGACGCGAAGGGTGCCTGACATGCACCGGGTCGAGCACGTGATGGGCTTCCCCGTCTCCCTGCGGATCGACGACGAGCACGTCCCCGCCGGGCTCGCCGACGCCGTCTTCGCGTGGCTGCGCGAGGTCGACGAGCGGTTCAGCCCCTTCAAGGACGACAGCGAGGTGTCCCGCCTCGACCGGAGCGAGATCGCCCTCGGCGAGGTCAGCGCCGACCTCGCCGAGGTGCTCGACCTGTGCGAGCAGTACCGCCTCGCCACCGGCGGCGCCTTCGACGCCCGCCTGCCCGGCCGCGGCCTCGATCCCTGCGCCGTGGTCAAGGGCTGGTCGGTGCAGCGGGCGGCGGAGCTGCTCACGGCCGCGGGCGTACGGCGGTTCTGCCTGAACGCCGGGGGCGACGTGGTCGTCGCCGGCGGGCCGTGGCGGGTGGGCGTACGGCACCCCGACCACGCCGACCGGGTGTGCACGGTCCTGGAACTCACCGACGGGGCGGTCGCGACGTCCGCGCTGTACGAGCGGGGCGAGCACATCGTCGACGGGCGTACCGGACGTCCGGCGACCGGCCTGATCAGCGTCACCGTCGTGGCCCCGACCCTGACGGAGGCGGACACCGCGGCCACCGCGGCGTTCGCGATGGGTGCGGAGGGCGTCGCCTGGGCGGCCGGACGGAAGGGCTGCGAGGTGTACGCCGTGGACGCCGGGCGGCGGGTGCGGCGTACGGCCGGGCTGCCCATGGCGGCATGACCGTCGGCGGGGACTGCAACCGGTCAGCATGCGACGTAACCCGTCGAAGTCCTGCAACACAACCGGTCTAGACTCTCCCCGCAACGGCCCGCCGCCATGGCGAGAGCGGGCAGCGACGGCCAAACCCGAAGGGCGTTCGGCGTTTTGATACGGATAGATTCAGTCACCAAGCGGTACCCGGACGGCACGGTGGCGGTCGACCGCCTGTCACTGGAGATACCGGACCGTTCGATCACGGTCCTCGTCGGGCCGTCGGGGTGCGGCAAGACCACCACCCTGCGGATGATCAACCGGATGGTCGAGCCGAGCGAGGGCCGCATCCTCCTCGACGACGTCGACATCATGCAGCAGCCGGTCAACACACTGCGCCGGTCCATGGGTTACGTCATCCAGAACGCCGGCCTCTTCCAGCACCGCACGATCGTCGACAACATCGCCACCGTGCCCCGCATGCTCGGCTGGGGCAAGGACAAGGCCCGCGCCCGGGCCCGGGAGCTGATGGAGCGGGTCGGTCTGGACGCCTCCCTCGCCAAGCGGTACCCCTACCAGCTGTCCGGCGGACAGCAGCAACGCGTCGGTGTGGCCCGGGCGTTGGCCGCCGACCCGCCCGTGCTGCTGATGGACGAGCCGTTCTCCGCCGTCGACCCCGTGGTCCGCAAGGGCCTGCAGGACGAACTCCTGCGTATCCAGGACGAGTTGGGTAAGACCATCGTCTTCGTCACCCATGACATCGACGAGGCCGTCAAGCTCGGCACCATGGTCGCCGTGATGCGCACCGGCGGCCGGCTCGCCCAGTTCGCGCCGCCCGCCGAGCTGCTGTCCCACCCCGTGGACGCCTTCGTCGAGGACTTCCTCGGCGCCGACCGCGGCATCCGGCGGCTGTCCTTCTTCCCGTCCGCCGGGCTGGAGTTGCTCACCGCGCCGATCGTCGCCGTCGACGCCACGGCCGAGCAGATCGCCGCGCGCGACACGATGGACGTCCCCTATCTCCTCGTCACGGACCTGGACGGCAAGCCCCTCGGCTGGAGCGAGCCGCGGGAGCTGGCCGCCGGGAACATCGCGGCGGACCAACTCCTGCCGTACGGGCGGCCGTTCGTGGCAGGTACGGAATCGCTGCGGGCCGCGCTCGACTGCGCCGTCCTCTCGCCCACCGGCTGGGCCGTCGCCGTGGACGGCGAGGGCCGGGCGGCCGGGGTCGTCTCCCAGCAGACCATCGGCGAGGCGATCCGTGGCGCCCACGCTGAGCGACGGGCCGACGGGACGGCCGAGAAGGCGCAGAAGGTCGCGCGATGAACGAACTCTTCGACATGCCCAGCGACATCCAGCAGGGTTACTTCGGCGTGGTCGCACTGCACCTGCGCGAAGCACTGCTTCCGGTGCTGGCCGGGCTGCTCGTGGCGCTGCCCGTCGCCCAGCTGTGCGTGCGGCTGCGCTGGCTGTACCCGCCCGTGCTGTGGGTGACGACCGTGCTGTACGCGATCCCGTCGCTCGCCTTCTTCGTCGTCCTCATCGACTACACCGGCCTGAGCGAGCTCACGTTGATGATCCCACTGGCCGTCTACAGCCTGGTGGTGCTGGTCCCGGCGATCGTGGACGGCGTGCGGTCGGTGCCGCAGGAGACGCTGGCCGCCGCCACCGCCATGGGCTTCGGGCCCGTACGACGCTATGTCCAGGTGCAGTTGCCGATCGCGGCGCCCGCGATCATCGCCGGGTTGCGGGTGGCGTCGGTGTCGAGCATCTCCCTCGTCAGCGTCGGCATGCTGATCGGCAACGAGGGAGCCCTCGGCAACCTGCTCAACAGCGGCATGATCTACCACCAGGACCGGCTGATCTGGCTCTCCGTGGTGGGTACGGCCGTCCTCGCCATCCTCGTGGACGCCGCGCTGATCGTCCTGCGGGTGCTGGTGACGCCCTGGATGCCGCGCGGCGCCCGGAAGAACCCGCGCACGACCGCCGTGCAGGAGGCCACCCGGTGAACGTCCTGAACCACATCGACGCTTTCTTCAGCGACAGCGCCCACTGGCAGGGCTACGACGGCATCCCGACGCGCGTCGTCGAGCACATCGAGTACACGCTGCTGGCGCTCGGCATCGCCGCCGCCGTCGGACTGCCGATCGGCCTGCTCACGGGGCACACAGGGCGCGGCGGCAACACGCTCGCCCTGGTCGCCACCGCCGCCCGTGCGCTGCCCAGCTTCGGCCTGATGGTGCTGATGTTCGTGCTGCTCGGCCTGGGCATGGCCCCGGTGATGATCCCCCTGGTCGTGCTCGCCGTCCCGCCCATCCTGGTCACCACCTACGAGGCGATGCGCTCCGTGGACCCCGCGCCGGTGGATGCCGCCCGCGGCATGGGCATGGCCGAGGCCGGGGTCCTGTTCCGGGTCGAACTGCCGGTGGCCCTGCCGCTGATCCTGAGCGGACTGCGCTCGGCGGCCATCCAGATCGTCTCGACGGCCACCATCGCCGCGTACGTCAGCTTCGGCGGCATCGGCCGCTACATCATCGACGGTCTCTACCAGCAGAACTACGAGAAGGTCGTGGGCGGCGCCACCCTGGTCGCCGGAATGGCGCTGGCCACGCTCGCGGTGTTCTGGGCGGTCGCCCGCCTCGCGGTGTCGCGGGGGGTACGGAGGTCCAGCGCCCCGTAAGGGGCGCGGGGCTGTGTCGATATGCGGCTCCTCACCCACTCTCGGCTTCTCCCCCACGCTCGGCTTCGCTCGCGCGGGGGGACCCCCATGAGCGGGGGGACCCCCACCGTGGGCGCGACCAGCCACAGACGGCCCGCAGTGCTCATACGGCCCTTCCCGCGGAGCGCTCCGTGCGGGCCAGCGCCAGCTCCAGTACGACGAGCAGCGCGTCCCGCACCGAGCCGCGTTCGCGGGCGTCGAACACGACCACCGGGACGTGTTCGGCGACGTCCAGCGCCCAGCGGACCTCCTCCAGGGCGTGCTCGACCTGACCGTCGAAGGCGTTGATGGCCACGGCGAACGGGATCTGCCGGTGCTCGAAGTAGTCCACGGCGGCATAGCAGTCGTCGAGCCGGCGGGTGTCGACGATGACGAGCGCGCCGACCGCCCCCTCGACGATGTCGTCCCACATGAAGCCGAACCGGTCCTGACCGGGCGTGCCGAACAGATACAGCTTCAGCGTGGGATCGATGGTGATGCAGCCGAAGTCCATCGCGACCGTGGTCGTGGTCTTGCGCGGGGTGTGGGAGAGGTCGTCCACCCCCGCCGCGACCTCGGTGATGGCGGCCTCGGTGGTCAGCGGCTCGATCTCGGAGATGGCGCCGACGGCGGTGGTCTTGCCCACGCCGAAGCCGCCCGCGATCACCATCTTCACCGGCAGCGGCGGCCGTACGGCCCGCTGCGCGGCCGCGCCGACGGTGAGCGGTTCAGTCGGTGTCACGGAGTACCCCCCGGGAGTCGGGGATGGCGCGGAGGCCATCGATAACCCTTCGCAGGACGGACGCGTCGTGGGTGACGGCGGCGTTCGGCACGTACACCGCCAGATGTCCGGCGGTGCGCAGGTCCTCGGCGAGGACCCGGACGACGTTGAGATGCAGCCGCAGCCGGGCCGCGATCTCGGCTATGGACTGTGGCTGCTTGCAGGCGGCAACGATGTCGTGCTGCTCGAAGGACAGCCGGTCGAGCGCGTCGAGCCCCTCGGCGGTGGCGATGACCTGGGTCTCGACCGGGATCGTCCGGCCGGACGCGGCCTCGCCCGCGCCCGCCACCCGGCCGGCGGTGACGAGGAACGGCCGTACGGCGGGGACGTGTCCGGCCGGGTCGGGGCCCGGGGG
>NZ_JBQQCE010000419.1:0-8651 GCF_052245645.1 Streptomyces sp. KR55
TGGCCGCACACAGCGAGGACTGGGCCTCGTTGCGCCCAGACGGGGTGCGTCCGGACCGGGTGCTGAGCCCTGAGCGTGAAGTCAACCTTGACCTGTACGAGAACCGGGTCGCCGCTCACCTCGTCGACCAGCTCGCGCGCTATCTCACCCTCCGCATTGCCCAAATTCGTAACATCAGGGGCATGTTCAGCGATGTCGAGCGGTACATCGACGACGTGAACAGTCGACCGTGGCAGCAGCGCAGTCTCCGACTCTGGAATCTGCTGGCCAAGCTCGTTGAGCAGGAGGACTGGGACGCTCAGGCGAGCCTGCGGTTGAAAGAACTGGAGCAGCTGCGAAGCGCTGTGTCCGCGCTTCGCAGGTCACCGGTATGGAACGGGGTGAACCGGCGTGCAGCTTTGGGTACTTCGCTGCGCACCACGAACCTGCTGATCGGCGAAGACCGTTTCCGCCACGTCGCCGAACTCTGGCGGAAGTGGATGGCTACCCGAACACATTCCGCATCGGTTGATGACGAGTTCCGCCGCAGCCAGGACTGGTGCCGTGGCTTCGAATCCTACGTCGCGGTTCTGCTCCTCCGAGCGCTGGATGAGGTCGGCGGTCATGCAATGGATCAGCCAGTGCTCGCCAGGGGCGCGGAGCCGGTGAACTACCGGCACGGCGGGTCTGAAGTGAAGCTGCGCTGGGGCGTGGACGGCGTGCTGGTGATCGAGCGTGACGAGACCGTCGTGCTGCGGGTGGTGCCGCTCCCACACCCCTTGACAGGGGCTCGTCTCAGGGAGTCCGCGCTGGCCGAGCTCGCGATGCTCAACGCTCAACCGCCGACCGAGCCAACGCTGGTGCTCTACCCGGGCGGCAGCGAGGAACGGCAGGAACTACCGCTGGCCGTGCGACTGCAAGCCTTCGAAGCACCCGGCGCGCCGGCACCCGACAAGGACGGCGCTCCGCTGTGGAAGATACCCGTATCGCCTCTGGAGATCGACAGCGTGACCCGGCTCGCCCGCGGGCTGCGCTTTGTCCTTGAACAGCCCCGCCTGTCCGGTTACCCGTACCAAGTGCCAGTTGGCGTCGGGGTAGACACTGCATTCCTGTCCAAGATCCCTTGGCTGTCGATGGGACAGACTGGGATCACCGTGACACGGGTACCGGCTGATCACGAGCTGGTCACCGCACAAGCAGTCGCCCTGGCGCAGCGCCGGGACACAGCCCGGTTCCTCCAGCGAGGTACGAATGCCACGGCTGTGGAACAGCTGTGGGAGGGGGTCGAGCGCGCCGTCAGACAGACGGTCGAGCTGACCCGGTGCCCTCGCTGTGGCGCCGAGTCTGCAGCCCCGGACCGAGCCCTACAGGCGCGGGCCGATGGCTACTTTCGATGTTCGTGCAGCCAGTGCGGCGGAATCTGGGAGGGACGGCGGTGTCAGACGTGCCGCCGCATGTATCCCATCCTCGAATCCTCAGCTTCCGTTCATGCCGAGAACACGGACGGCGACTATCTCGATCGACAGTTCGCGACCGACCTACTGGCGGCACCGTGCTGGTCACGAGCCCGGGTTTGCATATGCCCATGGTGCGCTGTTTGCGGAAACGCTGAAGGCGATACAAAGTGCGCTCGCTGCATCCGGGGCGGTGCCAAAGCGTCGAGCAAGAAGTAGGGATGGCAGTTACTGACCTCGGACTGGGGTTATCGCCCCGCGCCCGGTCACCTGGGCGAGTTGACGGCCGTCGTGCCGTTCGAGCTGGTCGACGCGGTCCTTCAGGAGACGCGTAGCGTGCAGAGCCGGCTCCGCAGCAACCGCCGCACCCCGGTCCTCGCGCGTCTCGCGACGGCTCGTACCTGTCGGTGATCGGTACGGTGACGGTGCGGGTCATCGACGCGCGGATCACCGTGACGTGCGCCGACGGCACGGTCTTCACGGCTCCTACCGCCTGGCCACGAGCCTGACCGACCCTCGTCGTCACCCCGCCGTCGCGCTGACGCGCCTGTACCACCAGCGGTGGGAACACGAATCGGCGTACTACGCGCTCCGTCACACGATCACGCCCGGACGTGTTCTGCGCTCCGGCGACCCGGTCGGCGTCGAGCAGGAGATGTGGTCGCTGCTGGCGCTCTACCAGGCACTGCGGACGGTCATGGTCGATGCCGCCGAGTCCCTTCCGGGCACCGACCCGGATCGCTGCGGGTTCACCATCGCCTTCCAAACCGCCCGTGACCAGGTCACCCAGGCCACCGGCATCGTCGCAGCGAACTTCGCCACGGTCGGCCTCATCGGGCAGCGGTCCTGGCCGGCCTGCTCCCACCCCGGCGACAGCGGGTGAGTACCCGCAAGCTCAAATCACCAATCTCCTGCTACAGCGAGCGCCACGACGACGGACGCCCCGACAGCAGCTGCCGGGTGGTGGACCTCAATGGATGAGGCGATTTGATGTTGTGGTGCGGTGGATCGGGCCGTCGACGCGTGTCAGCGGCCGGCCGCTGCCGCCGCGGCGGTGCGCCACGATCTCGGCCGCGATCGACACGGCTGTCTCCTCCGGTGTACGCGCGCCGAGGTCAAGGCCGATGGGCGAGTGCAACCGTGCCAGCTCCGCCTCGGTGACGCCGGACTCCCGGAGCAGCCCCAGCCGTCGCAGGTGGGTCCGACGCGAACCCATCGCGCCGATGTAGGCGATCGGGAGCCGCAACGCCCGCTGCAGCAACGGGATGTCGAACTTGGCGTCGTGGGTGAGCGCGCAGAGCACGGTGCGTCCGTCCAATGCCTGTGACTCCAAGTAACGGTGCGGCCAGTCGGCGACCACCTCATCCGCTTCCGGAAAGCGTGCCGGAGTCGCGAAGAGGGGGCGCGCATCGCACACGGTCACGTGGTAGCCGAGGTACTTGCCGATCCGTACGAGTGCCGCGGCGAAGTCGATGGCACCGAAGACCAACATACGTGGCGTTGGAGCGATCGATTCCACCAACAGCGTCAGTGGCTCGCCGCACCGGCTGCCTCGGGCGCCGATCTCGATCGTGCCCGTGCGCCCTGTCTCCAGGAACACCGTGGCCTCGGCACGCGCCGTCGCCTCCAGGGCCGTATCGCCGAAGCCGCCCGCACAAGAGCCGTCTGCCCGTACGACCAGCGCCCCACCCATCAGGTCGGACGGCCCGCGGACGACCCTGGCCACTGCCACCACATCTGTCGCAGCTGCGGTGGCCAGAGCCCCCACCAGCTCCGCGCGCTCGGTGGGGATGACGGGCTGTACGAAGATGTCCAGCACTCCGCCGCAGGTCAGGCCGACCGCGAAGGCGTCCTCGTCCGAGTAACCGAAGCGCTCGAGCGTGCAGGTGGCGGACGCCAGTGCTTCACGGCACAGGTCGTACACGGCCGCCTCCACGCATCCTCCCGACACGCTCCCGATGACGGCGCCGTCGATGTCGACGGCCAGCGCCGCGCCCGGTTGCCTGGGAGCGCTGCCGTGGACCGCGACCACGGTCGCGACAGCGAAGGCCCTCCCCTGCTCACACCAGCGCGACAACTGGTCAGCGATGTCCAGCACGATGCTCCTTTCCGTGTTCGGCGGCGGCCTGGGTCTTCCGCGTGTTCACCGCGACGGCTACGCGGATACTGTGGAAAGGGCCAGAGCGGCAGACGTTTCGGACCTCGGCGAGGCCCAGGGCGACGATCGCGTGGCCGCCGGAGTTGCCGGACCTCGGCGACGGCGGCCATGACGCGTCCGGTCTGGCCGCCGCACTGTGCGGCGGCCAGACCGGACATGCTTCCCGCGTCGGGCGCAGGCTTGCCGGCCGTGGGGGGAGGCCCTTGATGGTGGCCACCCTGTGCGGGCCTGCCCGCGAGAGCCCGCCGTGAGAGCTGACGCAGGTGCGCGTCATGCCCTGTGCGGCGCGCACTCGGGCGGGCGGGGGCAGGTCACATGTGCGCGGCGCCCGCCTTGATCGCTTCCCGGATGCGGTGGTAGGTACCGCAACGGCAGATGTTGCGGATCTCGTCGAGGTCGGAGTCGCTGATCTCATGACCGGCAGCCTGTGCCTGCCTGACCTTGGCCACCGCCGCCATGATCTGCCCGGGTTGGCAGTAGCCGCACTGCGCCACGTCGTACTCCAGCCAGGCCTCCTGCATGGGGTGCAGGTCCTTGCCGACCGTGTCGGGCAGGCCTTCGATCGTGGTGATCTCGTCGTCCGGCCCCACGTCCTTGACCTTCACCGCGCAGGGATTGAAGGCCTTGCCGTTGAAGTGGGACGTGCAGGCCTTGCAGACATTGATGCCGCAGCCGTACTTCGGTCCGGTGACGTCCAGTACGTCACGCAGGACCCACAGCAGTCGAAGGTTGTCATCGACGTCGACGGTGACGCGCTTGCCGTTGAGGATGAAGGTGTGCGTGCTCATGGTGCGCTCCTCAGTAGGTGTGGCTCAGGCCGTCGGACGGAGACTCGGGAATGGGTGGGATGAAAGGTTTGACCTCGAAGGACACCGTGCCGTGGTTGATCGGGAACCGGGTGGGCATCGTGCCGGTCGCACGGGCGTAGGCGCCCGCGACCGCGGCCACGGACGCGGCCACCCCGGCTTCGCCGGCACCACCGGGTTGCTCGGAGTCGGAGGGCATCACGATGCACTCGAAGTCGAAGGGGACGTTCCACTGCCGGGTGTAGAAGTAGTTGTCCCAGCTGGCTTCGAGGAAGTGCCCGTCGCGCAGGTGCAGGCTGCTGGTGAGGGCGAGAGCGATCCCGTCCGAGACACCACCCAGCATCTGGGCCTCCAAGCCCTGGGGGTTGATCACCAGTCCGGCGTCCACGGCGACCACGGCCTTGGTCACCCGGGGCCCGGTGACCGCGTTGTAGATCTTGCGGTTCACGGTCTCGGGCCGACAGTCGATCTCGACGAGCACCGCGGTCGCGCCCTTGTACTCGCTGTGGATCGCGATGCCCTGCGCCGTCCCGGCGGGCATCGACCTGCCCCACTTGCCCACGTCGGCGACCTTCTGGAGCACCGCCTTGACCCGGTCGTTCTTGAGGAACGCAAGCCGGAACGCCACCGGATCCCTGCCCATCTTCCGGGCGAGCTGATCGACGACCAGTTCATTGGCACAGGCCACATCGGGCGAGTAGATGTTGCGCATGCTCCCGGTGTTGAAGCGCGCGTCGGTCTCGTTGAGCAGCTGGGTGACGACGCCGAAGTTGTAGGGGAGTTCCTGGGTCAGCGTGAAGATGGTCTCGGAGAACCCCAGTGCGCCGAGCCCGGTGGGCAGCCTGTCGGCCGTCGCCGTGATCATCTCACCGAGTCCGTGGCTGAAGTCGGTGACCACACTGGTGTGCCGCTGTTCGAAGGTCAGCACTTGCCCGGCCAGGTACGTGGCCCGGATCCGCGAGGTCACCATGGGGTGCACCCGCCCCTGCCGGGGCTCGTCGGCGCGATGCCACATCAGCTTGACCGGCTTGCCCATCGCCTTGGAGATCTTGGCGGCCTCGATGGCGGGGTCAGCGAAGAGTTTGTGTCCGAACGACCCTCCGCCGGTGACCACGTTGACGGTGACCGCGTTCTGCGGCAGGCCGACTGCCTTCGCGATGTCAGCCTGTGCCACGATCGGCACCTTCAGTCCCGCCCACACCGTCGCGCGGTCCGACCGGACGTCGGCGATTGCACAGTTCGGCTCGAGCGCGGCGCTGCTGCGGAACATGAAGGTGAAGTCCGCCTCCACCGTGCTCGCCAGCAAAGGGACCTTCGGGACCGCCATCGGCAGCTCGGCCTTTCTCAGCCGGGCCAGGATCGTCTCGTCGGACTCGCCCGCGACCGGGCCCGGGTTCCACTCCACGTCGAGGGCACGCACCGCGTCGATGCACTGTCCGAACGCCTCCGCGCGAACAGCCACTCCCGTGTCGACCATCGCCACATCCGTCACGCCCGGCATGGCAAGCACCGTGGCTCGGTTGTGTACCGACTTCGGTGAGCCGTTCAGAGTGGGCGGGCGGCAGACCATGGTCGGCAGCGCGTCCGGCACGTGAAGGTCCAGCGTGAACTGCTTTCGCCCGGTGACTGCGAGCCGGGCGTCCTCCCGCCTGTAGGGCTTGCCGATCACCGAGAAGCTCGACGTGGCCTTGAGCTCGACCTCCACCGCCTTGACGGTGCGGCTGGCGGCCTTGGTGGCCAGAGAGCCATAGGTCATTGACGACCCGTCAGGCGCGAAGATTGCCCCTGCCTTGGACTTCAGCAGCGCCACGGCCGAGCCGAGCTCGATCGCCGCGGCTTCCAACAGCGCCTTCCTGGCGATCGCCGCGGCGACCCGTACAGGTGTGAAGGTCGAGACCGTGGTGTTCGATCCGCCGGTGAGCTGGTTGAACATCAACTCGGGGCGGGCCGGCGCCAAGGCCACGTGCACCTTGTCGACCGGCAGGTCGAGCTCCTCGGCGATGATCATCGCAGTCGAGGTGGTGATTCCCTGGCCGACCTCCATCCGCGGAAGCTCGAACGACGCGGTGCCGTCCTCGTTGATCACGATCTTGATCAGCGCGGACGTGGGGAGCGCGGCGTCGGTCTGCAGATCTTCAAGGTCGTACAGCTCTGGGATCTGGGGCGCTGAGGGCACCGCGGGGTAGGCAGGTGTGCCCAGCCCGAGGTCGGCGGCCACGGCAAGCGTGGCTCCACCCAGCACATAGCAGATGAACGCGCGGCGGCCGACCCGCGCGTGCGCACCACGTCCAGTGGTGCGGCCACTCCTGGCAGGGACGTCGGTCATCGGCCATTCCTTTCTTGTTCCCAGTCGTCCGCTCTCGAGATCGGCAGGCAGATGCGTTCTCGGGACCAGCCCGGCAGGGAGCAGTGAGCACAACCAGTTGTCGGCTCCCCATAGGCGAGCGGACCAGAGCCTAGAGACGCATAAAGTCCTGGTCTTTGGGCCGAGCACCAGCAAAGCGGAGCAGCAGATTGTGCGCGAGCACAACGGAAAGCCGGTATTCGAACGAGGAGAGAGCGAAATGAGGAGACAGTGAAAAAGGACAGTAAAAAAGGACGGTGAAAGGGGACGGTGAAAGAAGACAGTCAGCGGCCTGCCGGTTCCGGGGGAACATCGGTCCGCCAGTTCCCTGACCACCGGAAGACGCGCCGCGCGGGCCTTCGGGGTGATCGCCGGAGCGCGTCCGCGCGTACCGGTGTCTGGCCGGCCGAGGCCTCATTCCGGGATGGTGCCCAGTCGCATGGCCTGCAGGGCAAGGTAGAGCTCCGCGCAGGAGTCCGCGTCGCTGGTTCGCCGGCCGGTCAGTTCGGTGATCCTGCCCAGCCGGTACAGGACGGTGTTGCGGTGGCAGTGCAGGTGCTCGGCGGCCCGTGTGGTCGAGCCGCCGATGGCGAACCAGACGCCCAAGGTGTCCAGCAGGACGGCCCGTTCCGTCGTCGGCAGGGTGAGCAGCGGCCCGAAGACCGTACGGGCCACCTCGGAAGCGGCGTCGGGTGAGGCCGCCACGAGCAGGGCTATCGGCGAACTCCCGTAGACGTGCGTGCCGGAGGTCCCGGGCGGCAGGCACTGGGCCGCCAGTTGGGCCTCCCGCCGAGCGTTCGGCGCGTCCATGGGTGAGGCGAAGGGTCGGCTGATGCCGACGCGGGAGAGTGCGATGCCGTCGAGGCGTTCCTCCACGGCGACGACCAGTTGCTCGTTCGGCAGGGCGAGGAGGCCGAGCAGGCTGCCTGCCTGGTGGATCCACTCGCCGTCGATGTCGACCGCCCGCAGCCGTCCCTCGACCGTGGGCAGAGGGCCGACGCCGTCGTTGATCTCGCCGCACACCACCAGGAACGGTCCTTTGCCGTCCAGCCGCAGGACCCGCATGGCCTCCCAGGCCTTGGAGCTGCTCCCCGCGGTGCCGTCGAGCAGTGAGGTGAGCATGACACGTCGTGCGGCGGCATCACGGCATGCCTGTTCCTCCACCGCCACGCGGTAGGCCTCGGCGGCGGCGCTGGAGTACTCGTCGATGATCACCCAGATGTCCGAGGCCCTGTTCAGCAGCCAGGCGGAGCTGTCCTTGTCGACGGCCATCGCCAGCAGCCGGTCCCAGATGAACCGCCCGCCGAGGCGGAAGGCATGCAGCAGAGCGGCCAGCGGGATGCCTTGTTCGGCCTTGAGCCGGCCCGCCGCCCGCGGGGCGTCCATGTCGGTGGGCGCACCCCCGTTTTTCAAGGCTGCCAGCAGCGTGCACAGGTTGTCGTGCACGGGGGCGCGCAACTGCTCGTAGCTCAGCAGCATCCTCTCGGCGTACGAGCGCTCGCCGTTGAGGATCTCGGCGGTCAGTTCGTCGGTCAGCGAGTCCACCGAGACCAGGAGCCGGTCGAGCAGATCAGTCATGCACGGGTTGGCGCCCAGCGGCATGGTCATGCGCGGATGATAGACGCCCGCGACGTGTGCGGGCCCAAAGCGTGCGGCATGATGCCCGGCTACCGCCCGGCCAGTTGCCCCCGCCGGCCCGGGTGAGTCGTCTCTCCGACGGGCGCTGCCGCCTGTCTGCGCAACGAGTTGCACAGAAGGATCGCGATATGGCGCTCGAACCCGAGAACCTCCGACGCGACCCCGCCGTGAAGATCCGTGACGCGGCCTTCGACCACCCGGCGGTGCTGATCCGCGAGGTCGAGCGGCACCGGCAGGCGCACAGTTCCGAATCCGTACACCCGCCGCGCGCG
>NZ_JBQQCE010000042.1:0-33367 GCF_052245645.1 Streptomyces sp. KR55
TCGACCCAGACCTTGCGGATGGTGGGGTGGGCGGCGGCCACCTGGTCGATCAGGTGGGTGCCGGCGACGGAGTCCTGCACGCTCGCGGCCGTGACCAGCACCGCAAGCAGCAGTCCGAGGGTGTCGGTCACGATGCTCCGCTTGCGGCCCACGATCTCCTTGCCCGCGTCCGTGCCCTGAGTCCTGGCGGGAACGCTCGTGGCGGTCTTCACGCTCTGTGCGTCGATCACGCAGGCCGACGGAGTGGCATTGCGGCCCTCCTTTTACCGGACCAACTCCCGTAGCAGGCCGTTGAGCTGGGCGAAGATGCCTTCCTTCTGCCACTTGGCGAAGTAGCCGTAGACGGTTTCCCAGGGCGGGAAGTCGTGCGGCAGGTATCGCCACTGCGCTCCGGTGCGGTCCACGTACAAGATCGCGTCCATGATCTCGCGCAGGTCATGCTCGGGCGGGCGGCCGAAGTCCAGGGCCCGGCCGCGACGCTCGAAGCGCCATGCTGCCAGGACCGGCTCGATCAGCTCCCAGCGGGCATCGGACAGATCACTTAGATACGGACGTCGAGCACTCATGCCCTGGACGTACCGCCCGGACGCGAGTGCGCCCAGGCGTGCGTCTTCAATCGCGGAAGCACGGCCACCGAACGGGGCGTCCTGGGACGAGACAGGCGTAAGTCTCATCCCGCCTCAGCTATCACCCCATCCAGCCCTCGAGACTCGATTACATCGCCGGTCCGTCAGCATCACAGCCCCACGCCACGCAAACCAGGAGATACCTGGGCCCTAGAGATGAAAACGACCTCTGACTAGGTGTTTTTCACCCTCCGGCGTGGCGATCACGGGTCTCTTGCCGAATTCCGAGTTGGTCGTCCATCAGCTCGGTGAAACCGGGGACGTCGGTGTAGAAGCGCTCGATGCGACTCTGGTCGGAGACCGGGACGGACACGATGTCGGGATTGGTCGGACCGAGCCGACACCGCCCTCGCAGAGGCGAAGGCGGCATATGCTGTCCGCCCGGACCCCCGCGGCGTCGAAGGTGAGATCGAACTCCACCGGCTCGCCCGCGAGTAATATCCGGTCCCCAGGACCCTGAACCGCTGACGAGTACGCAATCGCGGAGGGCCCTCCGCCGTCCTGCACGACACGGCCCACACCCCGTTCCGGGTCGAACCACTTCACCACTCCCACAGGCACCGCACATCGCCCCCACATGCCGGCCGCTGATCGCACAGCGTCCACCTGCGCACGACCAGCGACAAGGGGCGCGGTCCCCGGCGCACGAGACACGCACCCGGCGCCCGCTTCAGCTGTCCACCACCCTCAGTCACTGTGACCTACATCACAGGGAAATTTGGACAGACTGGGGCAAACTTAGGGGCTTGCGTATGAAGTAGCTGAGGAGTCTCACGCCGCATGGCCCACGGAGCCCGTCCCCGCCACCCTGCACACCCTCAACCGGATCTGACCCGGGCACGCGACTGTGATCGCTGCCGGGGATGGGGAACCGTCATCATCAGAGCCATCGGATGCAGTTCTCCCCGGTGCAGGCCTGGCGCCAGTCCGCCTGGGGCCGGACCAGGCCGTGAGGGAAGGCGGCCTGTGCCACGCCCGCCACATTTTCGAACGAAAAATCGAGCACACCAGGAGTGTGCGTCGGGATCTTGGATCTGGTATCAGGCGGATCTGCGGCCAAGTTGGCGGCCTCAGCGCTTCACATGGCGGGAGTTCGGTCCCCCAGGAGCTCACCAGAGCGTCAGCGAGGCAGCCTGAATCCATGGCGTCGCTCTTTCGCCCACCTTCTCGACCAGGAGCGGACGCTCACAGCAGGGTGCTGCTCACCCTGGCGCAGTGCCTGCCGTTCGTGATCGCGCTGGCCGTGCTGACCATCGAGCTCACCCCTGCCCACTTCATCTACACCGGCCCCCTGCTCGTCGCGACGCCGGCGCTGGCCGCAGTGACGATCGGCCCCAAGGGCACCGCCTCGGCGGCGGCTCTGGCGCTGGCGATCAGCGTGACCACAGCCACCTACAACCAGGCGTGGGGCACCCTGCAGGTCTACACCAACTTCCTGGCTCTGACTCTGGTCTCCATAGGCGGCTTCATCACCAGCAGCGCCGTGCGTGCGTACCGGCGGCGCGAGCTCGACCAGGTCCGCCGGATCGCCGTGTGCGCACAGGAGGTCATTCTGCGGCCGGTCCCCGAGCGTCTGGGCCCGGTGCGGGCGGCCGGCCTGTGTCTCGTGGCCGGCACCGGGGCACAGGTCGGCGGTGATCTGTACGAGGCCGTCCAGACGCGGTACGGCGTCCGGATGATCGTGGGAGACGTCCGCGGCAAGGGGCTGAACGCCATGCGCGCGGTCGCGACGGTACTGGGCGCCTTCCGGGAGGCCGCGCACTACGAGGACGACCTGGTCCAGGTCATGAACCACTGCGCGGCCGCGCTGCGCCGGGAGGCCGCCGTGCCGGGCGCCTATCCCGAGGAAGCCCTGATGGAGGGATTCACCACCGCACTCATCGCCCAGATACCCCACGACGAACCCGTAGTGCAGCTGGTCAACCGCGGCCACCCACCCCCGCTGGTACTGCACGAGGGCCGGACTCAGGCCTCGATGCCCACCACGCCGCTTCCGCCCCTGGGCCTGGAAGACCTGATGCCCGCCCTTCCCGAGAAGCCGGAAAGCTATCCGTTCATCCCCGGCGACCGCCTGCTCCTGTACACCGATGGCGTGATCGAAGCCCGCAACCCCGGCAACACCTTCTTCCCTCTGCCCGAGACCATGGAATCGATCAGCTTCAGCACCACCCCTCAGGAATTTCTTCACCAACTGCACCACGCATTGATCCACCACACCGAAGGTCACCTCGCAGACGACGTAGCCATGATCCTGGCCGACCGGCTCGACGAAGGAGCCGGCATCCCGGTCACCTGAGCATCTCCTTCAGGTCGGCCAGCGTGTCGGCGGCCGGCGTTCCGGAGCGGGCCTCGCGGATGGTGATGCACGTGGCGGTGAAGTCCGCGAGTTCGAGGATCAGGTCGAAGAACTCGCCCTGATCGCGAGCGAAGGTTGCCCCGAGCACTTCGCCCGCGCTCGTCTGGTCCGCCAGCAGCGCCCGGATCACGGGCAGCGCGTTCAGCTTCGCCTCTCCCTTAAGGGTCCTCACCGGCCTCGCCCGCGAGGAGAGGAACGCCGACACGGCGCAGTGAGACCGATCTCGCTGCGCTTCAGAGGAGCAGCAGCCTTGTGCCGAATGGGTGCATGCGAGACCTCTTCGCCGGCCCAGATCACCACTCGGGGATACACAACAGCCACCATCGCTACGCTCTTCACTCACTCCCACGCCGTCAACGAAAACCCAAACAGACACAGCCCCGGCCCCACCGCGGAGCCGCAGGCCAGACCGACTCACGTCTTGGCAGCATCGACCCTCATGGGTGCAGTCTCGCCTCGGCCACCGGCACACCTTCCTCGCACCTGAACGGTCAAGGCAGCACCTTGAAAACCGGGCTGCTGCCACGAGAACCAACGAGGACCGCAGGAGCGGGATACGGTCAGGTGGCAGCGGCAACCCTTGTGAGGGAACAAGTGCCAGCCCCAGATGGCTGGTCCAAAACCTTCACCGACCCGCGGCTCTGCGCGGCGATCGTGGACCGACTCACCTTCAACACCGCCCTCATCGAGACCGGCACTGAGTCCTACCGCCTGGCCCGCACCAAGGTCAGGAACAACAGCACCAAATAGAAGCCCGTCCTTGAATCGCGCTGCCCACGGATCATGGACCGTGTTTCACTTTCCCGCATGTCAACCACTCTCGGCGCGCCCCGACCTGACCAGGCCGCCTACATGCTGCGAGCTGCGGCTAGCGCCGCCGGCCGCAGCTACAAGCAGGAGTTAGTGCTGGGTTCCTCTTTGGTTGGGTATATGTCCTGGTGGCGGGGTAGTTGACGGTATTGGGGGGCGGGTGCTGGGCGATGGTTTTACGAGTTCGGCCGGGGTGTGATGAGGACGAACGCAGGGTTATTCACCGGTTGTCCCGGGCGCGGAAGGCTTCACGGCATGTGGTGATGCGGGCCCGGATGATCGAGATGAGCTGGTCGGGGCTACGCGTGCCGGCGATAGCCGCGGAACTGGGCTGCAGCCAGAAAACGGTCCGCTGCTGGCTGCACCGCTTCAACCGCTCGGGCCTGCCAGGGCCGGATGATCTGGGTGGGCAGGGTCGCAAGCGGCGGATCACCGAGGAGGAACGTTCCAGGATCATCTCCCTGGTCAAGACCGTGCCGCCGGGGCGGCTGAGGTGGGAGCCCGTCGGGGAGCTGTGGGCCTTCGACGAATCCGGGCCACCCGAGTGGACCCTGGATGCCCTAGCACCACCCGGCGTGCCATGCCCCATGCAGCAGGAACAAAGTCGGGGACCGGAAACCCCATCAGCCACGAAAAGTCCGCTTCCAGATCAGTCAGAAAGGCCCGGCGCCCAGCGGCGATCATGCGGGAGCTCATGCGTGGTCGGACATCATGTCCAACGCGATGTACAATACCTTTGGCGGGGCTGGCCCGCTGACGTCGTGCAGCGATGGCGCCGAGTGGGGTTACGCGGTCAGGGACGCGGCCGAGTTGCTCGAGCTGAGCTCGCTGAGGGGGGACTTCGACCCGCGCGGTATTCGGGCTGGAGCTACGTACGGTCCTTGCTGCTCATGAGGGCCGCACTCAACCCTGCTCATTTGAACTGCCTGAACTGCACTACAAAACCGAGACTTTCGGGACTGAACTGGTGATCTTACCGTTCACCTCCCTTGCCTTCAGAAGGTTGACCATGATCCATTCGTCCATAGAGCGCGCCGACGTCCGAGACATGCTGGTCGTCCATGAAGCATTCCGACAGGGTTTTGGCCGTATGCCCGCGCTGGTAAGCGAGGTGACGCCTGGTGACGTGCGCCGCGCCGAAATTGTCGCCAGCCACATGCAGTTGATCGAGGAGTTTCTGCATCTCCACCACAAGGGAGAAGACGACTTCCTGTGGCCCAAGCTCCTCGACCGGGCTGGAGAACGGCTCGGCTCAACGGTCGCGCTCCTCGAGAGCCAGCACGAGGAAATAGCGGCGCTGTTGGCGCAGACGTCCAAGGAACTAGAAGTCTGGCGCAAGGCGCCGTCGACGGAGCGCGGAACGGAACTCGCGGACTCCCTTGAGCGTTTGGGCACAGTGCTGACCGAGCACCTTGCCATCGAGGAGAAGGATGTCCTCCCGATCGCGTCGGAGTACGTGTCGGCCAAGGAGTGGCATCAGATGGGAGACCATGCGATCAAGGGTCTTCCCAAGAGCAAACTACCGATCATCTTCGGCATGCTCGCCTCATACGCCGAGCCTGACGTCGTTAAGCTCCTAATCTCATCCGCTCCTTTGGTGCCGCGGTTGATCATGCCCATTCTCGGGCCCAGGGCGTATGCGCGCCACGCCCGACAGGTATACGGTCCGGCCGAGATTTCCGCCTGACGCTGCCAACGTTGCGCCCTTTCACCCCCTCCACGTCTCGGATCGCGTAGCCGGCTGCCGATGGAACATCGGCAGCCGACTGGCACGTCAGGGCCCAGGCAGGCTACGCAGCCCAGCAGATCGTCGAGGCGATCAGCACCCTGCTGGACGCGCATGATCGACGGGCTGGTGCTGCCCCTCCGTCCTCTCCTCGGCGCCACTACCGTCCATGACATCGAGGCCGAACTCTCCGCCACGGCAGACATGCTGGCCGCCTGGCGCGACGTCGCTCTGTCCATCGGCGACCAGCCCGTGACCGCATGACCGGAGAATGCTGCGCCGGATGCCGTGCCGGCGGCACACCTCGGCGAAGGCGGCCGCACTGTACTGGGCGCCCCTGTCGGTGTGGAAAACGACGCCGCGAACCCGGCCGCCGCGGGCGGCCACGGCCATCTCGATCGCGTCGGTGACCAGCGAGGTGCGCATGTGGTCGGCGATCGACCAGCCCACGACCCGCCTCGAGCAGATGTCGATCACCGTGGCGAGATAGAGCCACGTCGCGCCGACGGCTGTGTGAGTGATGTCGCCGCACCACCTGGTGTTCAGCGTGTCCGCGGTGAAGTCGCGCATCACCAGGTCCGGCGCGGGCGGCGCGGTCCTGTCCGCGATCGCCGTCCGCTTCTTCTTCCGCAGGTGCCGGCCGACGATGTGGTTGATCCGCATCAGCCGGGTGACACGCTTGCGGTTGATCCTCCGTCCCCTCGCACGCAGTTCAGCATGGACCGCGCGGAGCCCCATACGCTCCCTGGTGTTCGGCGTGGATGGCGCGGATCTCGCTCACGGTCCGCTTTTCCTCGGCCCGGCGCTCGACACGGGCCTGCTCGGTGGCCAGGTGCCGGTAGTAGCCGGCGCGGGATACCCCGAGCACCCGGCAGATCCGCTTGACGCCGAAGTCGGCACGGTTGGCGGAGATGAAGTCCCAGCGGCTGGGGCTCACTTCACCTCCCGGGCGAAATAGGCCGCTGCCCGGCGCAGGATCTCGCGCTCCAGCTGCCACTCCTGCTCGGCCTTGAGCAGCCGGGCGTTCTCCGCCCGCAGCCGGACCAGCTCCTCCGCCACGCTCACGCTGCCGTCGCGGCCCTCGGGCGCGGCCTGGGCCTCGTCCTTGCGCACCCACGTCCGCAGCGACTCCGCGGTGATGCCGAGATCCGCGGCCACCGCCGCATACGTCCGCTCCCCGGCCGCGGCGCGGTAGAGCGCGACGGCGTCCTTCCTGAACTCCTCCGGATACGGAGACCTGCGTCCCACCTGGACATCCCTCCCCGGACCACCAAGATCCATCGTCAGGGTGTCCACTCCAAAGGATCATCCTCAAAGCCGGCGAGAACCCCCACCAAGGACGCGCCATGAACTTTCGGACCCCGCTGTCCGCCCTGTTCTCCGGAACCTCAGGTCGGCTCCTTACCGCCCTCGTCGCCCATCACGTCGAACGCTCGCCACGCGGGCCGCGTCCGGATGGTCGTGCGCCCTTCACCCTCACGAAGCGATGGTCGGCCACCGCTTGTGCTCCGCCGACGGACGGCGAATCCGTCGGGCTGATCGGGCGCAGGCCGTCGTCCGGCGTACGAGAGACCCGGAGCGGTGCACACCGCGCATCTCCTCGACGCTGGCATCGACGCCTCGATCGGCACCGTCGGCGATGCTCTGGATAATGCGTTCATGGAATCCCAGATCGGCCTCTACAAAACGGAGCTGATCAAACCCCGCATGCCCTGGCGCGGCCTTGCCGACGTCGAACTCGCCACCGCGGAATGGGTCGACTGGTTCAACAACCAGCGTCTCCACACCGCGATCGGAGACATCCCGCCCCACGAGCACGAGACCAACTACTACGCTCAACACCAGCCCCAAGCGGCGGCTGGAGTCAACGCATAGAGCCTCCACCGATCTCGGAGTGCTTCATTCTGCGGATATCGCGTGCGCGTCGACCGGACAGCGCTGCTGCACCATCTTGCCCAGACCGGAACCCACCTCATTGTGGAGGTCCGGATTGGACGATATCGATCAGACTTCGACGGCTCCGGCTACCGCACCCCCAGAAGCAGGATCTACCTCATCGACGCCGCCGGCCCAGTCACCGCCCGCTGACTCTGCCGCCGCTTTCGGGGAACGCATCCGCACCGAACTCGGTGAGGAACACCAACAACATTCTCACGCGCTGGCTCACCCCTCACACAAGCTCGTCTGATTGACGCAGCCGATCAGGCGCAGGCCGTGGTCATCGCCACCGGCATCACCGAGGACGGCGGACGCGAAGTGCTGGGACTGATGGTCGGCGACAGCGAGACCGAGGTGTTCAGGCGGGCGGCGCCGGCCAGCGCGGCGTCGTGCCGCTCAACTGGCACGACTGCGTCCACCGATCGGCCTTGACCTCGGCGCGCGCACACCTGAGGAGACGGTCCTGTCGATCGTCGCCGAGCTCGTCGCCGATCGCCACGACGGCTGCCCCTGAGAAGGAGGCACGCGCATTCACCATGACACCGCGGCTGTCTCCTGGGCCGTCATGTGACAGATCCGGTGGGCCGCATGGCGAAACTGACCGACTTATTGGGCTTTACACATCCGGTCAGATGACCGATGTCCCGAGGACTGATCCGCGCCATGGTTGCGGCAGTGCCACCGCATTCATGAAAAGTGAGGGGTCATGCCCGACAAACAACCGACGTCCACGTCTACTCAGTTCGGTAAGCTGCCGGACCAGCCGACGGTGACGACTCCGGCGCACCGGCACGCCAAGGCGTTTCTCGATGCCGAACGTGCCCGCATAGGCACGCAGCCCGGCCTCGGCATGGCGGGCCTCCTGGTGGTCGTTCCGGTCGCCTTGCTGTTCGCGTTCGGGCTGGGTGGCGCGGAGGACTCGGTTGTCGTCCTCTCGCCCCTCGTCACATTCGCGCTGCCGCCCCTGGCGGTGATCGCCTTCTGGTGGGAGGACTGGCCGGGTTCCAGCCTGCGTCCCAAGTGGTCAGCATGCGTGGACATACTCCTGATCGCGGCAGCGGGCATCGCCCTGGCGGTGGCGGCGCAGCGGGTGATCGGTCATGCCGACGCCGCCGGTATCTTCGATCCGACTCCGGGGCCTGGTCACTCGCCGTTGTATCCCGCCTCGTTGCCCTTGGGACTGACCGCCTTCACGGCGATCCTGCAACTGACCCTTGCCTTCGAGGGCTGGCCGCTCAAGCGCCTGTCGCGGCTCGCCGGCGGGATCGCGGCACTGGCGCTCTCCTGGGCCGTCGCTCTCCTGGTGCAGTACGTCGCCTACGACTTTCCCGCCCCGCTGGACTCCGGCCTGTTCAGCCGGAGCGGGCCGTTCTCCCGGGAGGACATCTCCGTTGTGCTCGCCGTGTGCGGTTCGTGGCAGGTGTGGCTGTTCATCGTCTGGCGCGGTTGGCCCATGAACGCATTGCGGAAGCGATGGCTTCGGATCGTCGTGGGTAACGTGCTGGTGCTCGGTGGCGCGGCGCTCACCTACGCGCTCGCGTACGGCGCGGGCGGGGTGGAGCCACCCGCCATCCTGGCGGCCGCCACCAGCTTCAGTGCCGCCGGGGTGATTGTCGGCATGCTCTTCGAAGGGGCGTTGCGCCCGTATCTGTCCGCCGCCTGGGAACGCGTGACCACCCTTGCCGTCACCGTGGCGGTGGGAGCCGGGCTCTGTACCGGGCTGCTCGCCTACGCCAACACGCTCACCTGGTCGACCTCCAACGCTGAGGCGTGGGTGGGACATGCAAGCATCAACGCATTGGCGTTCGGCGTGATCCTGCACGTGGCGGTCTGCCGCCGCTGGCCACTGGACGACAAGACCTCGGCACTGCGGCAGCCCGAGGCGCCCGAACAGTCGCCGTGAGCCGGACCGGACCGTCCACGGCCTTCCGGGGCCCCGCACTCGGATGCTGCGGGCGGCCCTCGCCGTGGTCGACCCCGATCGGCTGGCGGAGATACGGCGGACGAAGGACGAGGCGTTCACGAAGGCACTGGAGTGGCAGTCGCTGAGTGTTGCGGAGCTGGGTGCCGGCCTGGGCCAGGGGCATCGGGTTCGCCCGCCGCCCCCGACCTTGCAGCCCGGCATGCCCGGGCCATGAGCACGCTGGAGGACGAGGACCCGGTTGCCGCCAAGGACGCGCTGCGGGAGCTGAGCGAGGTCCTGGACGAGGCCCTGAAGGCGGTACGCGCGTGGGCTGGACGTGGGAGTACGCCTTTTCGGTGGTGCAGGCGGCCCGTACCGCGCCCCGCTCGTTCGTCGCTCAAGTGGAGTGCAGGGCCGCAGAGTTGGTCAGGCCGGCCGAGGCGTCGTATGCGCGCGGCCGAGCCACGGCGGGTTCGATCCGAAGGGGGCGGATGTCGCCGTTCCCGGCGTGAGATTCCGGTACCAGGTCGTCGTACGCAGCGAATGTGTCTACGGCCTCGGCATCCCAGATCGAGAACCCTTCTGCCTGGCACCCCTCCGGTCCCAGCCGAGCGCGCAGGACGGCGAACTTCGCCACGACGCTGGCCTCGGGCGTGAAGTTGGACCACGACTGACCTGTGTGTTCGCCCCCTTTTTTTTGGCCCTGACGTGGGCGGAGCCGAGGACGACGCGGGAGACGTCGATGAGGCCGGCGTCATCCAGCCGGTGCACGACCGCCTCGTGCAGCCGGCCCCACACCCCGGCTCCGGACCAGATCAGGAAGCGGCGGTGGGCGGTGGACTTGGAGACGCCGAAGCACGGCGGCAGTGCCCGCCAGGCGCACCCGCTGACCAACACGTAGATGATGGCCGCGAACAACGTCTCATCAGGAGCGTTCGCTGTTCCGCCGCCCTGCGGCCGTGTCCGTTGCTCCGGGATCAGCGGCCTGGCGATCTCCCATAAGCCGTCCGGCATGATCCAGCTCCACGTTCCCCGACCCATGCCGGGTCAACGTCCGCCTCACCACGTAGGACACGGTCTTAATGACATGCATGGGTATGGGATCGCCAGGTCAGTAGAGAGAGATGGGGCCGTCGGGGAGCCAGCCTTCCACATAGCCAGAGACGAGAAGAACCACGCCCTCGGGGGAGATCTCCTTTTGATTTGCTTGGAGTTCACTGATTCCCCATCTGGCGTGGGAGGGGGAAGCCAGCAGCAGCGAATCCGACTGCTCGCTGCTGATTTTCACGATGAAAACGTGAGAAACGGTTTGGCGGTCGTGCTCCCAGCAGTCGGCCTCGCTTGTTTCGTGCACTCCATAGAGGGATCCGAAGCCGGGGTTCTCGATGTGAAATCGATCGGCGAGATAATGAGCTGCCCCGCTCCGAAAATCGCTGTCTGCGGCCAGCAGGAATTGCGGGACCGTCCAGCCGCCGCAGCAGCTGCCGCACAGCATCAGGCGGTTCTGGTCGTCCAGGAGGAGTAGGAGGACGCGGCGGTCGACGGCTGACCGCAGGGTATGGGAGGTCGGCATGTCCTAAGCCTGCCCTCAATGCTATTCAAGTAGCAAAGGGAAGGCGGCCTCATGGGTGACTGCCTCATCCGGACCGTGTCAGACATGCGCTGTGAGATGCGGCCTGCCTGCCTTCGTTGGTCCGCAGCCGTCGCAGCGAATCGAGCCCGCCCCGTCCGTGCGACAGGTGTCATGAGCTGCGAAAACAGTGGAGGAGCGTTTGAGATTCGAGCTTCGGCGTTTGGGAGGGTCGCACAGCACCAGACCTGACCTGGGGCGACTGAATTTCCCACACATCCCACGAAGGCGGGGATCTCGGTGAGATCCGGCGACTAGCCTAGCGGATAAGGGATCGGCAGTGGCAAGGTTCCCGTTTCCGCAGGTCAGAAGTCACTCGAGGGGGTCAGCGGCGGGACCGCCGAGGGCGGGCGGCACCCGTCAGGGAGTCGTGAACAGCAGGACGGCGTTCTGGCCGCCGAAGCCGAAGGAGCAGGTGATGCCCGCGTCCGCTCCGGTCGGGCGTGGGCGGCCGGTCACGATGTCGAGCTTGTGGTCGCCGTCCTGGCCCTCGAAGTTCGCAACCGGCGGGACGCTGCCGTGGCGCAGGGCGAGGACCGTGTATGCGGCCTGGATCGCGCCGGCCGCGCCGAGGGCGTGGCCGATCACGCCCTTGGATGCGGTGACCGGGGGGACCTTCCCGCCGAAGACCCGGACGAGGGCCGCCGCTTCCGCCGCGTCGTTGAGGGGGGTGGAGGTGCCGTGCGCGTTGACGTGACCGATGTCGTGGGGGCGGCAGCCCGCGTCGGCCAGGGCCGCGGCGAGGGCCCGGACCGCGCCGTCGCCGTCGGGGTGCGGGGCGACGGGGTGGTGGGCGTCGGCGGTGGCGCCGTATCCGCGCAGCAGGGCCAGGACGGGTGCCCGGCGGGCCCGTGCGGTGGACAGCCGCTCCAGGACGAGTACGGCGGCGCCCTCGCCGAGGACGAAACCGTCCCGTGCCGCGTCGAACGGCCTGCTGGCGAGGGCCGGGTCCGTCCGGCGCCGGGACAGTGCCCGCATCCGGGTGAAGCAGGTGGCGGTCATCCGGGAGCGTGCGGACTCGCTGCCGCCGGCCAGCACGATGTCGCACATCCCCGACCGCAGCATCTCCCGTGCGACACCGATCGCGGTCGCGCCCGAGGCACAGGCGCTGGAGGTGGTGAAGCTGGGGCCGCGCGCCCCGAGGTCGATCGCGACCTCGCCCGCGGCCATGCTCGGCACACTGCGCGGCAGGGCGAGCGGCGACACCCGCTCCGGTCTGCCCGCGGCCAGATGGCAGAACTCGGTGACGTAGGTGCTCAGGCTGTTGGATCCGACGCCCAGGACGACCCCGACCCGGTCCCCGTGCCACGTACGGTGATCGAGGCCCGCGTCGGTGACGGCCCGGCGCGCGGCGACCAGGGCGAACTGGATGAAGCGGTCCAGGCGCCGCGCGGACGACCGGCCGAGCTGCGACCCGGCGTCGAAGTCCCGCACCTGGCAGGAGAAGTCGACGGGCAGCCCGGCGAGTTCGGGGTCGAGGGCGGCCGACGAGCGGCCCCGGCACAGGGCCGCCCAGTTCTCCTCCGCGCTGTGGCCCGCCGGGGTCACCAGGCCCAGCCCGGTGACCGCGACCTCAGGCCGCATCCCGGAACGCCCGGGCCGCGTCACCGAGGGTCGAGCCGGGGGAGAGGTCCAGGCCGTCCTCGGGCAGGACGATCCCGTACTCCTCCTCGGCCGCCACCACGAGCTCCATCAGCGACAGCGAGTCCATGCCGAGGCTCTCGAACGTCGTCGTCGTGTACAGCTCGCCTGGATCGGCCGCCACGTCCAGATGGCCGGTCAGCAGGGCGATGAGCCGCTCGGGAAGCACGGGCTGCGCCGCCCGCCGCGTCCGTTCGGTCCGTTCCGCCTGCTGCGCTGACTGGGTCATGCCGGGGTCTCCTGTTCCATGGCCGCGAACCTCATACCTGTGCGCACGGTGTGAACGCCTGCACGGCAGCAAGGAAACGCTTCGCCACCCGTTCGAGCGAGAGAGACCGGCGCCGACGGTCAGGTCACGGGCACGTGGGTGAAGCGGGCGGACACATGAAGGTCGGACTCGATGTGAGCGGCCGTCGTGCGCAGGGCGGGGACGATGTGCTCGACGCATTCCTGGAGGGTGTGGCGGGAGCTGTGCATCGCCGTGTTGAGGGCGGCGACCGCCCGGCCCGTACGGTCGCGGACAGGCACCGCGATCGAGCGCAGCCCTTCCTCCAACTCCTCGTCGACCAGGGCGTATCCCTGCGCTCCGACCTCTTCCAGGGCGCGGGCCAGGGCCTGCGGGTCCGTGATCGTGCGGGGCGTCAGCGGGCGCAGCGGGCCGGTGCCCAGGTGGCGTTCGGCGGGCGGGAGGTCCGCGAGCAGGACGCGGCCCATGGAGGTCGCGTAGGCCGGCAGGCGTGTGCCGACCGTGATGTTCACGCTCATCACGCGGCTTGTGGCCACCCGTGCCGTGTACTGGATCTCGTCGCCCGCCGCCGTCAGGACCGCCAGCGACGTCGACTCGTGTATGCGGTCCGCGAGGGCGGCCAGATGCGGTGCCGCGATCTGCGGGAGGGACGTACGGGACAGGGGCGGGTAGCCGAGGGAGAGGACCTGCGGGGTGAGGCGGAAGGCGCCCGCGCGTGACGGGGTGACCATGCCCAGGTGCTCGTAGGTGATCAGCGCCCGGCGGGCGGTCGCCCGGGCCAGGCCGGTCGCCTTTGCCACCTGCGTCATCGTCAGCTCCGCCCGGCCCTCGCCGAAGGCCGTCAGCACGGTCAGGCCCCGGGCCAGCGACTCGACGAACTCCCGGCCCAGCTCCTGCTTCGACGCACCCGTCCAGGTCGCAAGCCCCGAGGGGGCCGGCGCGGGCGCGGGCGGGGGCGCCGTGCGCAGGTCCTCCTCCATCGCCGCCACCGCCTCCCGCAGCCGTGGCAGCAGCGTGTCGCGCAGGCCGGCCGCCGTGTGCCGGCTGGTGTGGCTGACGACGCTCGCCGCACAGGCGATCCGGCCGGTACGGGGATCCCGTACGGGCACCGACACCGCCACGAGCCCCGGCTCGATCAACTGGTCGTCCAGTGCCCAGCCGTCCTGCCGGGCCTGCGTCACCCGCCGCGCGAACTCCTCGGCCGGAGGGGGGTTCTCCCTCGGCGGTACGGCCGGGAAGCCGTGGTTCTCCGGGTCCGCCGCCCGGCGGGTGCGCCAGCGCTGCCAGTCCTCGGACGTCCACTCCGTCGCGAACAGGGGGCCCGGCGCGGTGCGTTCGGCGGGCAGCAGGTCGCCGATGCGGAAGCTCAGCGACATCGCGCGGCGGCGGGTCGCCTGGTGGATGAAGCGGATGCCGTCGCCGTCGCGGACCGCCAGCGACACCGACTCGTCCAGTGCGTCGGCGAGGGCGTCGGCGCGCGCGTCGAGCAGTGAGGGCAGGCGCAGGGCGGCCAGACAGGCGTTGCCGAGTTCCATCAGGCGGGGGGTGAGGACCGCGTCCCGGCCGTCGAGGCGGACGTATCCCATCCGGGCGAGCGTGGCCGTGATCCGGTCGACCGTGGAACGCGCGAGGCCGGTGGCCCGTTCCAGGGCGCTCAGACTCAGGGTTCCGCCCGCCTCCGTCAGCTGCCGCAGGACGGCGATCCCGCGGATCAACGGCGTGACCGCCTCGGCCGGGGCGGCGGCCTCGTCGAGCGTGGGGTGGGCGGGCATCTGTTCTCCGGTACGGCGATCGCGGCAGGCCTACGGTAACGGCGGATCCGCCCGACGGCGTTCCCGGTGGGCCGACGCACCGGCTACCGCCGGGTCACCCGCACCGTGTGGTTGCCGTCCAGGTCCGCGCCCGCCACCGCGATCCGTATGCCCCGCCGCGGGTCCTCGAAGGTCTCGCCGGGGGTGAAGGGGGCGTCGGAGAGTTCGGCGTGGACGTTCGGGCTGCGGGTGCAGCCGCCGCTGTCGCGCTGGGAGTCGAACACCTTCACCGGGCCGAGACCGGTGTCCACTTCCGCGTCCACCTTGTAGATCAGCACGCCCGCCCGGCACACCGCCTCGTCGTTGCCGTCGCGGGTGCGCAGTTCGACGGCGTAGCCCGTGCGCTTGTCGAGGGGTATGAAGACGAGCTTCGGGCCGCCCTCGCGGGCCAGCGGGGTCAGCGTGTGCTCGGTCGTGCCATGGGCGGCGGCACAGCTCACCTGGGTCGCGTCCAGCCAGCCGAGCTTCCACTTGTGCCAGCCGAGGAGATCGTTGTTGGCACCCCAGTCCTCGCTCATGATGTCCCAGTGGCCGACCGCGCCCCCGCCCTCCTGGGTGTAGAGGTCGGGCAGCCCGAAGACATGGCCGTTCTCGTGCGGCAGGACGCGGAAGCCGGTCTTGTCGTAGGAGCCGGAGCCGTCGTCCTGGCGGGAGTAGACGAAGGACGCGTTCGCGAGGGGTATGCCGTCCGCCGTGGGTGCGTCGCCGTTGCCCGCGAAGGTGACGGACAGGACGGTGTCGAGCGCCGACGGGCCCGCGTTCGGCGTCACCAGCACGTTCAGCAGGTCGTACGCGCGGAAGTCGATCTTGGCGTCGGTCTCCGCCACGATGTCCTGGACCAGCCGGCGGTAGCCGGGTTCGAAGGGGGCGCCGCGCTCTATGCCGTACGCCTTGAACGACTTCGGCATGCGCAGCCAGCCGCGGACCGGGGTCTCGGGCCGGTAGTCGAGGCGGCCGTAGGAGCTGGCGCGGAACCACTCCCGGGTCTGCGGGAAGAACTCGTGGAAGCGGTCCATCGCCTTGCCCTGACCGGGCGCGTCCGAGAAGTCGATCATCAGGGTGAGGGCGCGGACTGTGCCGGTGGAACGGGAGTAGCCGTCGGAGGTCGGTATGCCCTCCGACATCTGGACGTCCAGATCGCTGCGGATCATGCACGGGGTGAGGGCGGAGGGGTGGGCCGGGAGGGTGACCGGACGCGCCCCCGCCGACACCGAATCCGCCGTGAGCCGGCCTGTGCCGGCCGATGTGCTGAGCGCGAAGGTCAGCGCGGTCACCGCCGCGAGGGCGGCCGCACGCCGCCTGCGTATCCGATGGCTGGACGACTGCGGCTGCATGCTTGGACCTTTCGCTCCAGGCAGCCACCGGTCTCCGGCTGCACCCTCTCGCTCACCCTGTGCCGGGTGGGGCGCGGGCGCGCGCTGGAGGAGACCGATCGTGGGAATTTCCGGTGCGTAAGGGCCGGTCAGCGGGCCCTTACCGCCATATGACCGACCTTGTGACGCGGGTCACAGGAAATCTCTTCCGGAGTGGGAAATAACCGGGGATCGAATCCCCGTTTAACCATGCGTCCGAGCGAAACGGGGATTCACTCCCTGGATCGTCAGCCCATTGAGCCCATCCGCCTCACCAGTCCCAGGAGCACGCCGTGCAGACCGCCACTCCCGAACACCGCAAGGCGAGCCGGCCGCGCGCCGACGCCCTGCGCAACCGGGAACGGATCGTCACCGCCGCCCGGGAGATGTTCGTCGAACACGGCCCCGACGTGCCGCTCGACGAGATCGCCCGCCGGGCCGGCGTCGGCAACGCCACGGTGTACCGCAACTTCCCGGACCGCGACGCCCTCGTCCGCGAGGTCGTCTGCTCGGTCATGGACCGTACGGCCCGGGCGGCCGAGCACGCCCTCACGGAGAGCGGCGACGCCTTCGAGGCACTGGAGCACTTCGTGCACGCCGCAGCCGACGAGCGGATCAGCGCGCTGTGCCCGATGGTCGCCAGCACTTTCGACGAGCACCACCCCGACATGGAGGCCGCGCGCCTGCGGGTCGAGCAGCTCGTCGCGGAGCTCATGGGCCGCGCCCAGGCGGCCGGGCAACTGCGCACCGACATCGGCGTCGGTGACCTGATGATCGTCGTCGCCCAGCTCAGCCGACCCCCGGCCGGGTCGGTGTGCATGAGCGTCGACCGGTTCATGCACCGTCACCTCCAGCTGTTCCTGGACGGACTGCGGGCGCCGGCCCCCTCCGACCTGCCGGGCAGGGCGGTGACCGTGGAGGACCTGCGGCAGGCGTAGACGTCAACCGATCTGCACGTTCCGAAGCCCGACATCCCGAATTTCCGTTCCTGACGTTTCGAAGTTCCGAGTTCCGAGTCTCCGAGTTCCGAATTTCCGTCCCGAAGTCCCGAAGTTCCGAAGTCCCGAAGTGGGTACATCCATGTCTGAAACAGCCCGAAGCGTCCCCGACGCCTCCGCACCCGCCCCTGATCCGGGCCGCTGGAAAGCGCTCGTCTTCATCGCGCTCGCCCAGCTGATGGTCGTCCTCGACGCGACCATCGTGAACATCGCGCTGCCCTCCGCCCAGCAGGACCTGGGCATCTCCGACGGCAACCGGCAGTGGGTCGTCACGGCCTACGCCCTCGCCTTCGGTGGTCTGCTGCTCTTCGGCGGCCGCATAGCCGACCTGTGGGGCCGCAAGCGCACCTTCGTCCTCGGCCTGGCCGGCTTCGCCGCCGCCTCCGCGCTGGGCGGCGCCGCCACCAACGAGGCGATGATGTTCGGCTCCCGCGCCCTGCAGGGCGTCTTCGGCGCCCTCCTCGCGCCCGCCGCGCTGTCCCTGCTCGCCGTGATGTTCACGGACGCCAAGGAGCGCGCCAAGGCCTTCGGCATCTACGGTGCGATCGCCGGTGGTGGCGGCGCCGTCGGTCTGATCCTCGGTGGTTTCCTCACCGAGTACCTGGACTGGCGCTGGACGTTCTTCGTCAACATCCCGTTCGCGGTGGTCGCCGCGGCCGGTGCCTGGTTCGTCATCCGTGAGCCCGAGGGCAGCCGCAACCGTTCCCCGCTCGACATCCCCGGCGTGATCCTGTCCACCCTCGGTCTGGTCGCGCTCGTCTACGGCTTCACCCGCGCCGAGTCCGAGGGCTGGAGCGACTCCGTGACGATCGGCATGTTCGTCGGATCCGCCGTGCTGCTCGCCGCGTTCGTGTTCGTCGAGGCCCGCGTCAAGGCCCCGCTGCTGCCGCTGCGGGTGCTCACCGAGCGCAACCGCGGAGGTGTTTACCTCTCCCTGGGCCTCGCGATCATCGGAATGTTCGGCCTGTTCCTCTTCCTGACCTACTACCTCCAGATCGTGCAGGGCTACTCGCCGGTCAGGACCGGCTTCGCCTTCCTGCCGATGATCGTGGGCATGATCGTGGGCTCGACCCAGATCGGCACCCGCCTGATGACCCGGGTCGCGCCGCGCCTGCTGATGGGCCCCGGCTTCCTGGTCGCGGCCGTCGGCATGCTGCTGCTGACCCAGCTGGAGATCGACTCCTCGTACGCGGCCCTGCTGCTGCCGGCGATGCTGCTGCTCGGCCTCGGCATGGGTACGGCCTTCATGCCGGCGATGTCCCTGGCCACCCAGGGCGTCGAGCCGCGGGACTCCGGTGTCGCCTCCGCGATGGTCAACACCTCGCAGCAGGTGGGCGGCGCGATCGGCACCGCCCTGCTGAACACGATCGCCGCCTCGGCGACGACCTCGTACATCGCCGACCACATCCGTTCGGCCACGTCCCCCACCCAGCAGCAGGTCGTGCAGCTGGAGGGCATGGTGCAGGGTTACACCAGCGCCATCTGGGTCGCCGTCGGCATCCTGGTCCTCGCCGCGGTGATCGCCGTGACCTTCATCAACGCCGGCCGCCCGGACACCGCCGCGGTGACCGGCTCCGGTTCCGGTGAGGGTGCCGAGGACGAGGTGGCGGTGCCGGTGATCGCGCACTGACGCCGACACCGGCTCGTACCCCTTCGGGCCATCCGTACGGACGAGGAGGGGACGCCTCGTCCGTACGATCCCAGGACCTGCCCCGGTTCCCTCAGCGGAGCCAGGGCAGGTCCGCTCCCGCGTCATCGGGCTGAAGTCCCTCGGCGACGATCTGCATGATCTCGCCGAGGGACTTCTGCTGTTCCGGCGTAAGCCGCTCGAACAGCGCCTGCCGTACGGCGGCCACATGCCCCGGCGCGGACCGCTTCAGCACCTCCATGCCCGCATCCGTCAGCACCGCGAGCTGACCCCGCTTGTCCGAGGGGCAGTCCTCGCGGCGCACCCAGCCGCTCTTCTCCAGGCGGGAGATCGCATGCGAGAGGCGGGAGCGGGTGATCTTCGCCTTCATGGCCAGTTCGGTCATCCGCAGCCGGCGGTGCGGGGCCTCGGCGAGTCCGACGAGGAGCCCGTAGTAGACGTGCGGCATGCCCGCGTCGCGCTGGAGCTGGCGGTCGAGGTGGTCCTCGAGGAGGGTGGTGGCATGCAGGTAGGAGCGCCAGATGCGCTGCTCCTCCTCGGTGAGCCAGCGGGGTGCGTCAGCGGATGAGGGTGCCGTGTTCATGGGATCCACTGTACGAGCCCTCTTCTTGAATTTTGAACAAAAGCGGCGTAGTCTCTTGACCGACAGCTTGAGACTTCAAGTAATCCGTCAGGGAGCCGCCGTCATGTCCGCCGCAGCCGCCCAGGAGCGCATGCCCGCCCTCTACCTCAGCCACGGCGCCCCGCCCCTCGCGGACGACCCGGTCTGGCCCGGCCAGCTCGCCGCCTGGTCCGCCGACCTGCCCCGCCCCAAGGCGATCCTCGTCGTCTCCGCCCACTGGGAGGAGGCCCCCCTCGCCCTCGGCGCCACCCGGACGGTCCCCCTCGTCTACGACTTCTGGGGCTTCCCCGAGCACTACTACCAGGTGCGCTACGAGGCCCCCGGCGCCCCCGAACTCGCCGAGTCCGTACGCAAGCTGCTGCGCGCCCCCGGCATGCCGGTGCAGGACACCCCCGACCGGGGGCTCGACCACGGGGCGTACGTCCCGCTGGTGGAGATGTTCCCCGAGGCCGACCTCCCGGTCCTGCAGGTCTCCATGCCGACCCTCGACCCCGTGCAGCTGATGGACATCGGCCGCCGGCTGGCCCCCCTGCGCGACGAGGGCGTGCTCATCGTCGGCTCCGGCTTCTTCACCCACAACCTCGCCGCGCTGCGCCACGCCGGCGGGGGAGTGCCGAGCTGGTCCTCCGAGTTCGACGACTGGGGCCGGCGTGCGCTGGAGGCCCGTGACGTGGACGCCCTGCTGGACTTCCTCCACAAGGCGCCGGCGGGCCGCTACGCCCACCCCCGCACCGAGCACTTCGCGCCGCTGTTCGTGACCATGGGCGCGGCGGAGGTGGCCGGCGAGCTGGACGCGCAGAAGTCGGTGATCGACGGGTTCTGGATGGGGATGGCGAAGCGGTCGGTGCAGTTCGGCTGACGGTTTTCGCCGGGTGCTCGCCGGGTGCTCGCCGGGTGTCGCCAGGTGTTCGTCGGGCGTCTCAGAGGTCCTTCTCGTACCAGGCGACGTCCCAGTACCGCCCGAACTTGCGGCCCACCTCCCGGTACGTCCCGACGTACCGGAACCCGAAGCGCTCGTGCAGCCGCGTGGACGCGTCATTGGGCTGTGCGATGCCGGCGTAGGCGCGGTGCAGGTCCTCGTCGGCCAGGGCCTCGAAGAGGGCCTTGTAGAGCAGCGTGCCGATGCCGCGGCGCCCGGCGTGCGGGGCGACGTAGACCGTGACCTCCACGGAGGTGCCGTAGGCCGGCTTCGCGCGATAAGGGCTGGATGTGGCGTACCCCAGAATTTCCTGTGAGTCCGCGTCCGTGGCAACCATCAACCGGTGCGGTCCGTCTTCAGGGTGGGAGAGCAGCCAAGGGCGGCGCTCTTCCGGAGTGAAGACCGCGGTATCGAATGTGATGGGCGTCTCACGTACGTAGTGGTTGTAGAGGTCGGTGAGGGCCTCGAGGTCACTCTCGACTCCTGGCCTGACCTGCACCTCTGTACGTCCCGACCGCATCGCGCCTCCCCGCTTGGCGGGACAGGGTACTGCATGATCAGAAAAATCGAGGGTTGGTTGGGAATTCTGTCCTGATTCCAGTCGTTGTTTCCATCGGATGCAGGGCACCCGAAGAGCCTTAGAAAGCGCCGAGAGTGCTGAGCGTCCGCAGGACCACCCGCTGACCTCACCATCGCAAGGGAGCACGCATGGCAACCCGTGCCGTCGCCCGTCGTACGTCCGCCGCGGGCGAGACCGTCGACGCGCCCAGCAGTGTTCGCGCCCATGGCGGCGAGATCGCGGACCGCGATCTGGTCGGCATGTACCTCGACGAAATCGCGCGTACACCGCTGCTCGACGCCGCAAAGGAGGTCGAGCTGTCCCAGACGATCGAAGCGGGTGTGTTCGCGCGACAGGTCCTCGACGGATTCGAGGAGACCCAGACCGACGCCACCCGCGCCGAACTGGAGGCCCTGGTCGCCGAGGGCGAGCGGGCCAAGGACATCTTCATCCGCTCCAACCTCCGCCTGGTCGTCGCCGTGGCCCGCCGCTACCCCCGGAGCGGTCTGCCGCTGCTCGACCTGATCCAGGAGGGCAACGCGGGCCTGGTGCGCGCGGTCGAGAAGTTCGACTACCGCAAGGGCTTCAAGTTCTCCACGTACGCCACCTGGTGGATCCGCCAGGCGATCACCCGCTCCATAGCCGACCAGTCGCGCACCATCCGCCTGCCCGTCCACCTGGTGGAGGAGCTGGGCCGGATCCGGCGCGTGCAGCGCGAGTTCAACCGTGAGCACGGCCGGGACCCGGAGCCCACCGAGGTCGCCGCCGAGCTCGGCTCGTCGCCGGAGCGCGTCATCGACGTGCTCGACTGGGCCCGCGACCCGGTCTCCCTGAACATGTCGGTGGACGACGAGGGCGAGACCCAGTTCGGCGACCTGCTCGAGGACACCTCCGCGGTGTCGCCGGAGCAGTCGGTGCTGACGCTGCTGCGCAGCGAGGAGCTGGACGACCTGATCGGCCGCCTCGACCAGCGCACGGCCTCGATCATCAAGATGCGGTACGGCATCGAGGACGGCCGGGAGCGCACGCTGACCGAGGTCGGCAAGGAGCACGGCCTGACCCGCGAGCGCATCCGCCAGATCGAGAAGCACGCGCTGCTGGAGCTGAAGAAGCTGGCGCGGTCCACCGGGTTCGACGCGGCGGCGTGACCGCTCGTCGGACCGGCGGTCGCCATACGACGGGCGTACGACCCGTGCGGGCGCGTACGCGGGGTGGCGAAAGGCCGCGCAAACATGGCGATGTAACGCCGCTTCAAGCGGCGCAGGCCAGGGAACAAGACCTCCGAGCACGGGAGTTCGGGGGCCCAGCCCCGGTCGCAGCCGGGCCGCATCCGCAACCAGAGCCACGTCCCGACGCACTCCCCCCGGCGCCGGGACCTTCCCCAGCCGGGCTTCGGCGCCTTCCCCCGGGCGTCGGGGCCCGGCTGTTGCTCTTCCGGGCGCGGGCACGACTGGGCGGCGGGGCACCCCGTACCTGAACACCGGGGTGGCCCGCCGGATGGCAGATTGTGTCACACAGGCATACCCTGCCGACGTGAGCAGCACCACCTCCGCGCAGAACCCGCGCCGTTCTTCGTCCCATACCTCCCGGTCCTCCGCTTCGTCCTCGCTGACGGAGCGGCGTAAGGCGGCAACGCGGATGGAGATCGCCCGGGCGGCGGCCGGACTCTTCGTACGACGCGGCCTGCGCGCCACCCGCGCCGAGGACATCGCCCAGGCCGCGGGCATCGCCCCGCGCACCTTCTACCGCTACTTCGCCACCAAGGAGGAGGCCGTCGCCCCGCTCTACACGGCCGGCGCCCAACGCTGGGCAGAGGCCGTCCGCGAGGCCCCCGCCGGCCTCTCCATACCCGAGGCCCTGGAACACGCGATACGCCACACCCTGACCCCGGGCCTGGGCGTCTCGGCCGCCTCCTGGGAATGGGTCCGCACCCTCATCCACCTGGCCAACACGAGCCCGGCCATCGGAAAGGTGTGGGCAGAGGTGTGCCGGGCGTCGGAGGACATGCTGGCGGAGGTCCTGGCGGAGAGGGCGCGGGCTGGGACGTCTTCGGGCACAGAGCGTCAGGACAACGTTGCCGACCGAATCACCGCGACCCCGGAACTCCGCTTCACCGCAGCGGTCGCGAGCGCATCGGTCCGCGTGGCCGTCGAATCCTGGGCATCGGGCTCAACCCCGGCGTCGGGCCCGAACGGCCCAGCGGAACTGGCCCTGCGAAACCTTGGGGCACTGCGGGGGTTCCGGTGGGAGTAGCGCTCCGCTGAAGGTCCGGTACGCCGCTCGCGGGTGCGTCGTGGCTGGTCGCGCCCACGGTGGGGGTCCCCCCGATCGAGCGCAGCCGAGAGTGGGGGAGGAGCCGCATGCCGATACAGCCCCGCGCCCCTTTGGGGGCGCTGCCGAACCGCCGTCAGTCCGCGGGCACCCCGCCGGCGCCGGGCTGCGCCACCCACCCCCGCCAGCATCACCCGCGCCCGCGAACCCGCGCCAGCCTCACCCGGCGTCCACCCCAACCCCACCGGCCCGACTCAACCGCCCACCCAACTCCCGTACACATTCCACAAGTTCCCCCGGCCCCTCCACAGCGAACTCCTCCTCCACCATCGCCAACCGCACCGCCAACCACTCCACCGGATCCCCGCTGGCGCCCGCCAACCGGCACTGCCCCACCCCCACCGCCTCCGGCACCCCCAGCCACCGCGGCAGCCGAGCCGCCACCACCTCCGCCGACGCCTCGAACGTGACGGCGAACTCGTACGTCTCCTGCCGCCGCCCGATCGACCGCCGCAGATACTCCGCCGCACTCCCCGTCGGCAACTCCCGCGGAGCGAACCGCACCCCCGTGGCGAACGGCTCGCTCACCCGGTCGACCCGGAACGTCCGCCAGCCCGCCCGATCGAGGTCGTACGCCACGAGGTACCACCGCCGCCCCGTCGACACCAGCCGGTACGGCTCCGTCAGCCGCCGCGACTCGCTGCCGTCCTTCGCGCGATACGCGAACCGCAGCCGCTCCCGCCCGGCCACCGTGGACGCCATCGCGGTCAGCGTCTCGGGCGCGATACTCGGCCCGTCCCCGCTGGTCAGCGGCGTGGTCGCGGCCTGCAGCGTGGCCACCCGGTGCCGTAGCCGACCCGGCAGCACCTGTTCCAGCTTGGCCAGGGCCCTGACCGACGCCTCGTCCACGCCCTCCAGCGCGTGCCCCGCCCCGGCCCGCAGGCCGACGGCGATGGCCACCGCCTCCTCGTCGTCGAGCACGAGCGGCGGCATCGCCTTGCCCGCGACGAGCCGGTAGCCGCCGTCGGCCCCTTTGGTCGCCTGCACGGGATAGCCCAGCTCGCGCAGCCGGTCGATGTCCCGCCGGACCGTGCGCCGCGACACCCCGAGCCGCTCGGCGAGCTCGCCGCCGGGCCATTCGCGGGGCGTCTGGAGGAGGGAGAGGAGCTGAAGGATGCGTGCCGGAGTGTCCGTCGTCATGAGTTCGAGGATGCCGCAGCACTAGGACATGATCTGACCTAATGCGCCCGTAGGTTTCGGGACATGACCTTCACCGAGACCTCTTTGACCTCATCGGCCGGGGCCGGAGCGGCCGACCGCCGCCGCTGGTTCGCCCTGGCGATCGTGATGACCGCGGCCTTCATGGACCTCGTCGACGTCACGATCGTGAACATTGCGATCCCGTCGATCCAGCGGAACGAAGGCGCCTCCTTCAGCCAGATCCAGTGGATCACCGCCGGTTACGCGCTCGCCTTCGCGGCCGGTCTGATCACCGGCGGCCGACTGGGCGACATCCACGGCCGCAAACGCGTCTTCCTCGTCGGCATCGGCGGCTTCACCCTCGCCTCCGCGCTGTGCGGCCTCGCCGCGAACCCGGAGATGCTGGTCGCCTCCCGCATCCTGCAGGGCGCGATGGCCGCGCTGATGGTGCCGCAGGTCCTGGCGATCGTGCACGCCACCTTCCCGGCGCACGAACGCGGCAAGGTCTTCGGGCTGTTCGGCGCGGTCGTCGGGCTCGGCGCGGTCTCCGGTCCGCTGCTCGGCGCCCTGCTGACCGAGTGGAACCTGTTCGGGCTCGAATGGCGCCCGATCTTCCTGATCAACCTTCCGGTGGGTGTGGCCGGCCTGATCCTGGGCCGCCGTTTCATCACCGAGTCCAGGGCCCCGTACGCCCTGAAACTGGACCTCGTCGGCGTCGCCCTGGTCACGCTGGGTCTGCTGATGCTGCTCTATCCGCTCACCCGTGGCCGCGAGCTGGGCTGGCCGCTGTGGGGATACGTCTCGATGGGCGGCGCGCTGGTGGTGCTCGCGGTGCTGGTGGCGTACGAGCGGCGCAAGGGGGCGCGGGACGGCTCCCCGCTGATCGAACTGTCCCTGTTCAGGGTCAAGAGCTTCGCCGCCGGCATCGCCGTGCAGACCGTCTTCGGGGTCGGGCTCGGCATCTTCTTCCTGGTGTGGACGCTGTACATGCAGATCGGCCTGGGCTGGAGTCCGCTGCGGGCGGGGCTGACCGGGGTGCCGTTCTCGATCGCGGTGTCGGTGGCGGCCGGCATGTCGGTGCAGAAGCTGGTGCCGCGCTTCGGGCGCGGGGTGCTGCAGGCGGGCGCGCTGGTGATGGCGGCCGGACTGGCCCTCTACGTCTGGGAGTCCGAGCGGTACGGCCTCGCCATCGCCTCCTGGCAGATGGCGCTGCCGCTGATCGTCATGGGTGCGGGCATGGGCCTGATCGTCGCTCCGCTCACGGACGCGATCCTGTCGGAGGTGCCGCGCGAGCACGCCGGTTCGGCGTCCGGGCTCATCAGCACCGTGCAGCAGATGGGCAACGCCCTCGGGCTCGGGCTGGTCTCGGTGGTGTTCTTCGGTGTCGTCGACGACCAGCCTGCCTCGGCGCAGCCGGGTCCGGCGTTCGTCGACGGCTTCCAGCATGCGGTCGGGTGGGTCGCCGTGGTGATGGTGGTGATCTTCCTGCTGATGTTCGCCCTGCCGAGGCGTCCGGCGCAGCATGTGGAGGGCGCGGGGGAGGACTCCCTTGCCTCCGACAGTGAGCCGGTGCTCGTGGGCTGAAGCCTTGGTGCCGTGCCCGTCCTCCAGCGCCAGAGGACGGGCACGGCCATGCAGGGGTACCTGCCTTGCGCCCCGGAAGTGCACCTTGATATACGGTGACGCCCTCTATAGCGTGACGCCATGTCATCGAGGGAACACGTAACCCCGCGTGAAACGGCGGGGTCCGGGGAGCCGCAATCCTGGCTCCCGTCCTTGTCGGGTCTGTCGCTCGAGGAGGTCGCGGCCCTTGATGACACCGTTCTCCGGCCGTCGATCGAGCGTCTCCAGAATCAGGTCAGCCGTCCCCTGTCCACGATCGCGGGCAGCGACGGCGGTTAGGGCCCCTGTCGCGACCTGCCGCAGCGTGCCCCGCCACGTCATGATTCGATGAACGAGGAAATGTCGCGCCGATGCGCCTTCACCACCTCACCGACGCCGTCCTGCAGTCGCTGACCTCCGTCATCGAAGAGAACGAAGCCGTCGCCTTTCTGCTCGAGGCGGAGTCGAGCCGGCGGTTGCTGTTGCTCCGCGCGATTCTGGACGCGGTCAGTGGAGCCGATGCGCGACCGGGTGACGCCGATGAGGTGCGCCGGGCCTGGCGTCTGCTCGAATCCGCCGAGCGGTCGGCTCCGGCAGCCTTCCGCAGGGTGCTCCTCGATCCGCAGACGGGTGTGTGGGCAGCGAACCTGCTGCGCAGACTGTCGCGCCAGGGCCCGGAGACGACCGCGGGTGAGGTACCCCTGCGCGTGGAGCTGGGGTACCTCAGGCAATGGGCGGCAGCCGTGTTCGCCGCCGCCGACATCGACTTCCGCACCCGCGTTCCGCTGCGTGACGGCCGGGTGTTCCTGCCAGGGCTGGGTCGGGCGACCGTCGGCGGCGATCCCTGGGGCACCGCCGAGGTGTGGGGTCGCGACGGTGTGGTCCGGGTCGCGGCGGGCGGCGTGACCGTGACCCTGCCGGAGGAGACGGAGAGCGACGCACCCGGCTGGGAGGGACAGCGGCGGCTGCGTGCCGAGCACGCGGGAGTGCACCTGACCATCGCACTCGACGACCTCGGGCCGTACGTGCCGGTGCCGGAGTTGGGGGCGCCCAGGAGGCTTTCCGAAGTCCAGTTCGCTTCCTGGCAGCATTGGTTCGAGCGCATGTGGCGTGTGCTGGTGGACGACCACACCGACAGCGCCCGGGCTCTGACCACGGGGTTGCTGTCCCTCGTACCGTTGCCGCGAGGGGAGCGGCTGCGCGCGCGGGCGGCCTCGTCGAGCGACGCCTTCGGGTGCCTGCTGCTGTCCGAGCCGGACGAAGACGACGGCGTTCTCCCGGTGCAGCTCGGGGTGGCCGTCCTGCACGAGTTCCGGCACACCCTGCTCAACGGACTCCTCTTCCTGTCGCCGCTGTTCGAGGAGTGTGACGAGGCCTTCTACGCCCCCTGGCGGGATGATCCGCGCCCGTTCGGCGGGCTCGCTCACGGGGCGTACGCCTTTTCGGGGGTCGCGCACTACTGGCGCGCACGCGGTGTGGAGGGACTTGCGGGCTTCGAGTTCGCGCTGTGGCGCAACGCCCTACGTACCGTGTTCGAGACGCTGCGCGACCATTCTGCCCTCACTCCGCTGGGACAAGCGCTGATCGGCAGCCTGGACGAGCAGACCGCGGGTTGGCACGCCGAGCCGGTGGGCGCGTGGGAACAGCGTCTCGCGCACCTCTCGGCCGTTCACCACCGTGCGACCTGGCGCGCACACCATCTCCGTGTACCGTCGGCGCACGCCCGGGAGTTGGCGGATGCCTGGCGTGCAGGGCGGCCCGCGGACGCGGCATCCCGCCCCGACCCCACGCTGCACGCGGACCCGCACGCCTGCCGGCTGGACACGCTGGCGCTGCTGGCGCGGCTCAGACTCGTCGCGCCCGGCGAGTTCGACGCCCTGCACGCGATGACGGACCCGGGGAGTGTGGTTCCCGGTGTGGTTCTGGCCGATCTGGCCCTGGTGGACGGCGACGCCGCGACCGCGGTCAAGCTGTACGCCGACGAGCTCACCTCACCCGGCGCCAGACCGGCAGCCTGGGCAGGGCTCGGCCTGGCCCTGGCCGAGTGCGGCGAGCGGGGCGCGGGGACAGCCCTCACCGAGCGTCCCGAACTCGCCCTGGCCGTTGGCCGCTCGTTGCCCTCCCCGCCGGATCCGGTGGCGTTGGCCCACTGGCTCGCGGGGTAGCGGCACGCGCGGCTGCGCCGGGGCGGGCGGCGCACCGGGCGCCGTGCCCGGGCGGCCGGCGCGGCCCGGGGCCGTCAGAGGGGCATCGGGTCGATGTCGCAGTCAGCGCGGTGGCCCCAGTCGGCGACCTGGGCGACCGCAGGATGACCGCCGCCCAGCTTGCGACTCAGACGCTCGCGGGTGTCGTTGCGCAACGCCTCCGCCTCCTCGACGCGGTTCACCGCACGCAGGTCCATCGCGAGGTTCGCGGCACAGGCCAGGGTCGAGGGGTGGTCGTCGTCGAAGACCTCCCGGGACCGGCGCAGCGTCTCGGTGTCGAGGTCCAGCGCGCCGGCGGCGTCACCGAGGGCGTAGTGGTCGCTGGCGAGATTCGTGCGGCACACCAGCGTGGACGGGTGCGTCGGGCCCAGCTGCTCGGTGAGCTGTTCCAGGGCCACGGCGTCGATGTACTGCGCGGCCACCGCGTTGCCCAGCAGGCGATAGGTGATGGCCAGGTTCACGGCCGCCGACAGTGCGTGGGGGTGGTGCTTGCCGTACGTCTCCTCGTACCGATGGCAGATTTCCGTACCCAGCCGCAGCGCCTCCTCCAGGTTTCCCCGGTGCCGCAGGTGGATGGTCAGTTCCAGGGTGGCGGCCATGGACTCGGGGTTGCGGTCGCCGTACCGGCGCAGGAGTTCGGCGTGGATCTGTTCGGCCGTCGCCGCAGCCTCCTCATGCTCGCCGGCCTTGCGCAGTGCGACGGCCAGCAGGCGGACACAGTGCAGGGTGAACGGATTGCTGCTGCCGAGCAGCGTGGTGGCCTGCTCGGTGATCTCGTGGTGGTACATCAACGCCGTGGGATAGTCGCCGAGTTCACGAAGATCGACGATCAGGCTCAGCCAGGTGCGCAGCGAGTGGATGTGGTCCTGGCCGAAGACCTCCGTGCGGCTGCGCCACGTCTGCTCGTCCAGTTCCAGGGCACGGTCGAACTTTCCCACCAGCCGTAGGCTCACCCCGAGGTTGTGCGCGGCGCGGAGCGTCTCCGGGTCGTCCGGACCGATGAGTTCCACATACTGCTGGTGCACGGATTCGGCGAGTTCGAGTGCCTCTGAGAACGCGCCGCGTACCCGGCGGTCTATGGCGACGTGCTGGATCGCGGCGAACGTGTCCTGATGGTGGGGGCCCATCGACCTGAGATACGCCTCCAGGGTCGCCGCGTTGAGTTCGGCGGCCTCCTTGTAGCGGCCCATGCTGAACTGGAGGAATCCCAGCAATCGGGCGATCTCCAGCGTTTGCGGGTGCTCTTCGCCCAGTCGGCCGGACCATTCGCCGTGGGCGGAGCGGGCCAGTTCCAGGCAGGACTCGTAGTCGCCCCAGCGCAGCAGGTACCCGACCTCGTTCACGACCAGCCGACGAACCCAGGTCTCGTCGGACCGCATCGCCTCGGAGACGACCACGTGGGGATACAGGGTGCCGTAACGGTCCCAGCGAAGCGCGTTGGTGGGGTCGTTGGGATCGCTCGCCACCAGCAGCATGTGGGCGCCGTGGCGCATGGTGGCCCGGTCCTCCTCGGTCATCCGGAACTGCAGGGCCGCCTGCACCAGCCGGTGCATCTGCAGGGAATTGGTGCGGTGGTTGAAGCGGGCCAGCGAGTAGCGGCCGATGTCGCGTATGGCCTGGCCGAGGCGGATCGGATCCTCCAGGGCGGCGTCCAGCTCGGGGGTGAGCGGGCTGGGCGGCATCCGCATGAACATGTTCCGGTCGATCGGCTCGGGAGCAAAGAAGGAGCACACCTGGAGCAGCTGGTACGCGGCCGGGTTCTTGACCTCCAGCTGGTCCAGCGAGATGTTCCAGGCGGCTATGACGGGATGCTGGTTGTCGAGCGGCGCCGTGCCCCGCAGCAGGTCCACGCGCTTCTCGTCGAGCAGGCGCAGGTACTCGTCCACGGGCATGCCGGTCTCGGCGTGCCAGGCGGCGGCCTGCTCGATGGCCAGCGGCAGGTCACCAAGGGCCTGTGCGAGCCGGTCGGCGTCCTCGTCACTGATCTCGGGACCACGTACGCGCAGCAGTTCCTTGCTCTCCTCCCGCATGAAGACGTCGACCTCCAACGGCCGGGCGAGGGAGGCCCATTGGGGATTGCGTGAGGTGACGAGGATGTTCCCGGGCCCGCCCGGTGGGAAGAACTGCCCCACGGCTTCCGGGCTTTCCGCGTTGTCGAAGACCAGGATCCAGTTGGCGTAGGGCACGCCGACGCGTAGGGCCTCCAGCACCGCGGCCACGGTCGACGAAGCGTCGGAACCGGTCGGCACGCCCAGCCGCGGGGCCAGTTCCACCAACGACAGGGAGATCTGCGCCGTGCGTTCGGCAGAGATCCACCAGACCAGGTCGTAGTCGGTCATACGGCGGTAGAGGTATTCGACCGCCAGCAGGCTCTTGCCGACGCCGCCCATTCCGTGCAGCGTGTGGGGCAGCACAGCGGTCGCCTTCTCCCGCAGCAGCCGCTGGTGCAGCTCCTCGAGGAGTGCCTCGCGGCCGGTGAAGTTCGGATTTCTGGGCGGGATGTTTCCCCAGACCGTGGGGGTGCTCCTGGTGCGTCCGTTGCCCACCGTGCTCGCCGGGGCCTGCTGCGGCATCACCGGCCTCCTCTCCCCGTGATCGGTCGGTCGGTCGGCGTCCCCCGACTGCCGGGCGACGGCATGACCGAATGCTGTGGGTGTGGTGGTGCCGTTCTGCTGTGCGTGCTGCGGGCCTTGCCGACCGGCCGTGGCGGCTGCGAGGGCCTCGTCGACCTCCCTCGCCGGCTTCAGGAACGGTCCGGACAAGGCGTGGAGCACCGCGCTCTCCGCCACGAGCCACGGCCCGGACTCCTCGTCGACCGGCGGAAGTCGGTGCACGGCGGCACCGTCCAGCAGCCGGGGCAGTCGCCACAAGTGTTCCCCGCTGGATCCCCGGCGATCCCCCATCAGCTCGACGACCCGCAGGACGTCGGCGCGCCGCCCGGTGGCCAGCAACTCCTCACGGACACCGGGCAAGAAGGCGAATGCCGTGTCCCCGCAGGCCGTGGGAACGACCAGGCCGTACACCAGCAGGTGTGCGAAGTCGGCGACGGAGCTGCCGGGCACCAGTGTGCGCTGCACCTCGTTGATCAGCTCGGCGGTGAGGGGGACGGCGGCGAGCATGGTGGCGAGCGTGAACACGTTGCCGGGCACGGACGAGCGGAAACGCGCGACCCTGGCCGCCGGTGTGGGAACGGGCTCCTCCTCGGCCTCTGCGGAGCCGGCGGGTACGCGCGCGCGGGGGAACATCACCGTCATCGGCAGCCATGCCGGTGCCCCGCCCAGCAGCCTGGACCAGGCCTCCAGCCAGCGGGGGGTGAGTTCGAGCACCGGAACCGCCAGGTCAGGACGGTGGCCGGACGGCGTGCCTTCCTGGACGTCGGGGCCCAGTCCGCGGGGCCGCCAGCGCATCCGGTGGCCGGCTGCGCCCGGGGCGGGTGAGCGCAGCAGCACCTGCCAGCCGCGCAGCCCCGTCGCGTGCCACACCGAGTGGGGCAGCAGGTGGATCAGCGCGGTCGGTCCGGACTGTCCCCAGCGGCGCAGCAGCGGTTCCACCTCACGGGTGCGCCAGCGCGGGCCCGCGCCGTCGGTGAGGAGCAGCGTCAGCCGGGCGCCGGCACCATGACGCGGCAGCGTCGCCGGATCGGCGCTGTGGGCGAACGGCAGCCGGTGTGTGGTGATCCGCCCGAAGGAACCGTCCCGGTGCAGTTCCCTGGCGAAGTCGTGCGCCGTTTGCTGCCACAGGCCCATCGTCGGACCCGAGTCGACCACCAGCGCCACGTCCCTGATAGGGCTGCGTCCGAGGGCGGTGCCGATGCGCCGCAGCGCGTCCGGAAGCCCTGGTGGGAGGGCGGCGGGAAACGGGCCCGTGGGAGAGAGCCGCGCCCGCTCGGATTCCGGGGTCCGCCCGGGCGGCCGCGGTCCGAAAGTGGCGCCGGGTTCGACTGGGAGCGGCGGCCGGCGGGGTCGGTTCATGGCTCCTCCGGCGTGGTCCACCGCCACAGGGTCTCGACGGCCTCCTGCCAGTCGCCGTCCTCGGTCATGGCCTGCAGGACGCCGTCGGCGGCGAGCCGGAGGGCGTCCAGGAACCGTTCCACGACAGGCCCCTCGGCAGCGCAGGCCCGTTCGACGAAGGCGTCCACCACGTCCTCGGCCGGGCGGGGACCTCCCGGCTCCGGCGGGAAGCGGTTCGCGGCGAGGGCACGCAGCAGCTCCGGGCCGGGCCGGTGCGTCCGCAGGGTCACACAGCGGCGTACGAGATCCAGCGGCAGGTCCCGCTCGCCGGTGGTGGTGATCACGACGACGGGGAAGGCATGGCAGCGCACGGCCCCGTCCGGCAGCTGCACCGCCGCCGACGGATCGTCGTCCGTCGACACCCGCAGGTCGGCGGGGACGGCGCAGGGCAGGACGAACCCCCCGCCTCCCAGCACCGTGCACAGGTCCTCGGGCAGCGCGATCTCGGCCCGGTCCAGCCGGTCGATCAGCAGCACGCGCGGGCTGCGGTACGGCAGGAACGCGGTCCCCAGAGGCCCGAGCCGGATCCCATGCCCGTACCCGCCCTCGTGCCCGTCCCGGTACAACCCCTCGCGAAGTGTGCTCAGGGACGTGATCCGCCAGTGCAGGACGCGGCCCAGGCCGAGTTCCCGGCTGATGCGGTACGCGAGGGACGACTTGCCGGTGCCGGGCTCGCCCATGAGGAGCAGGGGGCGACGCAGGTGCAGCGCCGCGTTCACGCGGGCCACCTCGTCCGGGTGGGCCGGCAGGGGCTGTCGTACGGCACCCAGCACCACGGGGGCATACGGGTCGTCGACGGGCGGCGGGGGAAGGTCGGGGCCGCCTCCGAAATTGCGCCAGGCCGGTGCGTCGGGCCACTCCTTCTCGGTTGCCCCGGGCAGCCCCGTGCCTCGGTACGGTCCCCATGACTCGCTGTTCGACGGCATCAACGGCGTCCCTCCGGATGACGGCTCGGGTGCGATGGGCGGACCGGACACGGCCGGACCCGCCGACAGGTGGTCACGGCGGCTCGGGAAGGACGGGTTTGCGGTCGGGGTCGTCCCACAGGACCGTGAGATGACGGCCGATGTGTGCCGCGCTCCTGTCGTCGGCGGAGTCGATGGCCGCCCGGCGGCGATAGGCGGCCATCCTGGCCGGGAACCGCGGCAGACCGTCGGCGAGAAGCCCGTCGAGAACGTCCCGGAACTGCTTCGTGGAGCGGCCCGCACGGTGCCAGATCACCACGGGCAGCCCGCTGCGCAGCGCCGCCTGCAACTCGCGGCGCCCGTGTTCGCGGCCGGGCAGCGGCGGCTCG
>NZ_JBQQCE010000420.1:0-8640 GCF_052245645.1 Streptomyces sp. KR55
TGTCCATCAGGCGCTCGCCCGGCGCAGCATCCCAGACGTCCGCGGGAGTGGTGGTGACGTACCAGTAGTCGTACGGCACTCCCGCGGGCGCGAGCAGGGAGAAGTCCTCGCTGCCCATCGCCGGGCCGAAGTCGAACACCGTGTGCGCGCCGAACAGTTCGCGGTGCACGGCCGCGATCTCCGTGTCCAGGGCCGTGTCGTTGACCGTGTTGGGATAGCCGCGTCTGACCGTGACCTCGGGCGGCACCGGACAGCCGGCGGCCTCGCACTCGCCGGCCACGGTGCGGCGGACGGCGGCGAGGATGCGCTCGCGCACGTGGGTGTCCTGGGTCCGCAGGTTCAGCGCGAGCCGGGCCTCGGCGGGGATGATGTTGGCCTGCGTACCGGCGTGGAACTGCCCCACCGTCAGCACCGCCGACTCCGCCGCAGCGACCTCGCGGGAGACCACCGTCTGCAGCCGCGTGACGATGTACGCGCCGGTCACGACCGGGTCGACGGTCGTCTCGGGGCGCGAGCCGTGGCCGCCGCGGCCGTGTACGACGACGTCGATGTCGTCGGAGGCCGACAGGATCAGGCCCGGGGTGTGCGGATAGAACCCGGCGAGGCCGGGCGCCGCATGCTGACCCAACAGCACGTCGGGCCGCGGGAAGCGCTCGTGCACCCCGTCCGCGACCATCGCCGCCGCTCCCCCGCCCGACTCCTCCGCGGGCTGCCCGATCACCACGAGCGTGCCCGACCAGCTCTCCCGCCCGGCCGCCAGCGCCTCGGCGGCGCCGACCAGCCAGGTGACATGCAGGTCGTGCCCGCAGGCGTGCATCACACCGTCGACGCAGGAGGCGTGGTCGAGGCCCGTCGCCTCCCGCACCGGCAGCGCGTCCATGTCGCCGCGCAGCCACACGACCGGCCCGGCCCCGTTGGCCAGCACCCCCACCACGCCGGTACGGCCGACCCCTTCGGTCACCTCGAATCCCGCCGCACGCAGCCGCCCGGCGAGCTTGGCGGCGGTCCGGTGCTCCTGGAAGGACAGCTCGGGGTGACGGTGCAGATCCCGGTAGAAGTCGGCCAGGTCGTCGGACTTCAGCCCGGCGGTGAGTTCCCGGGTGAGACGGACCACGGCGGCCGGTTCGCTCATGCTGCTTCCTTACTCCTCGGACACCTGCTCGGACACCTGCTCGGACACTCCTCGGACATCGGTACCCCCACGGACCGGCGGCGCCCAGGGCGGTCCGGACCCGCGCCAGTCATCCTGCACCGTGCCAAGCCTCCCCCGCCGGAAAGACCGCCCGCACCTCACAGCCGTCGCCCTCGCGTGGGCCGGCGTGGAGATCGCCGCCCAGTGCCGTGACCCGCTCCTTCAGGCCGACGAGGCCGAAGCCGCCGCCGCGGGCGGCGTCCGGGAGTCCGCTGCCGCCCCGGCCGTCGTCCGTGACCGACACCTCCAGCCGGTCGCCGCGGCGCCGCAGGGCGACGGCGATCTCCGTGGCGTCGCCCGCGTGCCGCCGTACGTTGGTGAGCGCCTCCTGTACGACCCGGAAGGCCGCCGCCTGCACCTCGTGCGGGAGGTCGTCGGTCACGGCGGGGTCGCGGTGCAGGGTGACCCGCCGGCCGCCCGGAACAGGGTCGAGATCGCGGCCTGGGCCTGGCAGCACGGGTACGCGCAGTCCCGGTCGTGAGGCGCGGCCGTCAACCACGGAGTCCTGACCGACCGGGTGATCACCGGCACTGTCCGCGGGCCGGTACGCTGTGGCAGCTGCGGCATCCCCCCACCATCAACCGCGACCGTGCGGTGAGTTGCGGCCTGCGGCGTCGAGACGTCACACAGCATGAGGATGAAACACAGGTGCTCATAGCGGGCCGGTACCGGCTGCACGATCCGATCGGGCGGGGCGCGATGGGAGAGGTCTGGCGTGCGTACGACGAGACGCTCGGCAGACCGGTCGCCGTCAAGCTGCTGCTGCCCCAGGACTCCGACCCCACCGCCGCCTCCCGCTTCCGCCTGGAAGCGCAGACCGCCGGACGGCTCCATCACCCGTACGTGGTGGGCGTTCTGGACTTCGGTGCGCACGACGAGCGGCTGTTCCTCGTGATGGAGCTGGTCGACGGCGACAGCCTGGCCCGGGTGCTCGCCGACGCCGGGCCGCAGCCCGCCGACCGGGTGGCCCGTATCGCCGCGCAGGCGGCCGCGGGGCTCGCCGCCGCCCACCAACAGGGCATCGTCCACCGGGACATCAAGCCGGCCAATCTGCTCCTCGACGCCGACGGCACCCTGAAGATCGGCGACTTCGGCATCGCCCGCTTCCTCGACGACCCGGCGGCCGCGCTCACCGCCACGGGGCAGATCGTCGGCACCAGTCTCTACCTCGCGCCGGAACGCGCGCTGGGGCAGCCCGCGGGTCCGGCGAGTGACGTGTACTCCCTGGGTTGTGTGCTCTACCAGCTGCTCACCGGGCGCCCGCCGTTCCAGGCCGACACCGCGATCGCCATCCTGCACCAGCACCTGGACGCCACTCCGACACCGCCGCGGCAGCTCGGCGCCGACCTCCCGCCCGCCTTCGAGAGCTATCTGCTGGGCCTGCTGGCCAAGCAGCCCGAGCACCGGCCGGGTGCGGCGCAGGTCGCCGACTGGTTCGCCTCGGGCGCCTGGCAGGGCCGTCCCGAGCCGCTGCCCGCGGCCACGCCGGCACCGGCGCCCGCGCAACAGCCCCCGAGCACGGAGACCGGCCCGGCGACGACGTACATGCTGCCGTCCTCCTCCCGGCACACGACCCGGGCCCACCCGACACGACGCCGGAGCCGACCGGGCGTCCGTGAAACGCTCACGCGGCGGCCCCGGGTGACAGCGATCGCCGGTGCGGTGGCGCTCTTCGTGGCGGCGATGCTGGTGGGCATGGTGTGGTTCTCACCCGACAACAGTTCGGCGGAGGGTTCCAGCACGGACGTCACCGGCACCACCGGTCCCACCCCCACGGAGGCCACGCCGTCCCCCGCTGTGGCCGTGCAGCCCTCGCCGACTCCCACGCCCGAGGAGACCGGCGGCGACGAACGGCAGGACGCCACGAAGGACAAGAAGGAGCGCAGGCCTCACTCCGACGACGGCGAGGAGGAGGACGACTGACCTCCGTCCCCCGGTATGGCGCGCAGGAAGTCGGCCGACGGGACGAAGAACCGGGTTCCGGTGACCGCCCGGGAGTAGTCCAGCAGCGGATCGGGCCCGGAGGTCGGCGTGCCGAGGAACATCCGCTCCAGCATCGTGTCCGTCACCCGGGGATCACGGGCGTAGGCGATGAAGTACGTGCCGAACTCGCCGTGTCCCGGCCGGCCGAACGGCATCGCGGCGCGCAGGATGCGCTGCTCGGTTCCGTCCGGGCCGATGACGGTGTTGACGTCCTTGTGGGAACCGGGCGCGTCGAGTTCGACGTTGGTCGCCTTGGTGCGGCCGATCACCTTCTCCTGGGTCTCGACCGGCAGCCGCTCCCAGGCGTCCACGTCGTGCAGGTACTTCTGCACGACCACGTAGGAGCCGCCGCGGAAGTCCGGGTCCTCGTCGCCGACCAGCGCCGCGTCGGCGGCCTCGTGCCCGACCGGGTTCTCGGTGCCGTCGACGAAGCCGAGGAGGTTGCGCGCGTCGTAGTAGGCGAAGGCATGGACCTCGTCCTGGACCGTGGCCGACCCGCGCAGCCCCTTCATGATCTCGGCGGTCAGCGCGAAGCACAGGTCCGGCCGGTTCGCCCTGATGTGGAACAGCAGGTCTCCCGGCGTGGACACCGCGTGGTGCCGTGGCCCGGCCAGCTCGCGGAACGGCTCGAGCGCGGCAGGCCGGGGAGCGCCGAACAGCCGGTCCCAGGCCCGGGCCCCCACCCCGGCGACGCAGGAGAGCCCGCCGTCGGGATGCGGGAAGCCGAGGGCCCGCTCCTGTCCGGCGAGCCCCGCCAGCAGCTCCCGCGCCACGGTCTCCCCGCCCGGTTCGACGGTGACGACCAGGAAGACCGCGGCGCTGGTCAACGGGCCGAGCAGCGGCTGCGGCCGGCCATCGGCCGACGGAACCGGCGACGACATGGCTCCCCCTCGACGACGTACCACGGCCGAGCGGCCGATGGAGCACCAGTCACCATGCCCAGTCGAACGCCCGGCGACACCGGGCCGGGCCTCCGTCGCCCAACTTCTCAGAAAACGGGCAAAACTGACGATCCGTCAGAGGCGATTTCGCTCAGCGGAGCGGGACGCTTGGCTGCGCAGCCGCGGGTCAGGACAGGGCGAAGTACCGCAGCCACACATACCCGAGGGACAGGGCCACGGTGACCGCGGTGACGACCAGGCCGTACCGGGTGAACTGCCAGAAGGAGATGGGCTGGCGGTTGCGTTCGGCGATGCCCAGGACGACGACGTTCGCCGAGGCGCCGATCGCGGTGGCGTTGCCGCCGAGGTCGGCGCCGAGGGCCAGGGCCCACCACATGACGTGGTCCTGGGCACCGCCCATGTTCTCCACCAGCTCGGCGGTGATCGGGGCCATCGTGGCGACGTACGGGATGTTGTCGACGACGCCCGACAGGGCCGCGGACGCGCTCAGCATGATCATGGACCCGCCGAGTTCGTTGGTCCCGATCGCGTCGGCCAGCGCCCGGGACACCTCGGGGACGACACCGGTGTCGATCAGCCCACCGATCATGATGAACAGCCCGGCGAAGAAGGCGAGCGTCGGCCACTCGACCTCGCCGAGCACCTCGCCCGCCTCGGCCGTGGAGACCGCGATGAGCAGACCCGCGCCGAGCAGCGCGACGATGCTGGGCTCGTAGTGCAGTACGGGATGGAGCACGAAGCCGGCCACGACCAGCGCCAGCACCACCAGCCCCTGCACCAGCAGACGCGGGTCCCGGATGGCCTCCCGCTCCTCCAGCGCCATGATCTCGGCGGCGCGTTCCTCGTCGTACACGAAGCTCCTGCGGAACATCACCCGGCACAGCAGCAACAGCACGACGATCAGCACCGCCGACACGGGGGCGAGGTGGATGACGAAGTCATTGAAGGTCAGCCCGGCCCGGCTGGCGATGATGATGTTGGGCGGGTCGCCGACCAGGGTGGCGGTGCCGCCGATGTTGGACGCGAACACCTCGGCCATCAGGAACGGCGCGGCGGGCAGCGCGAGGCGTTCGCAGACCAGCAGCGTGACGGGGGCGATCAGCAGGACCGTGGTCACGTTGTCCAGCAGCGCGGAGGCCACCGCGGTGATCACGACGAGCATGGCCATCACCCGGTAGGGAATGGCCTTCGCCCGTTTCACCGCCCAGATCGCCAGGAACTCGAACATGCCCGTCTTCCGGAGCACGCCGACGATCATCATCATGCCCATGAGCAGGAAGATGACGTTCCAGTCGATGCCGGCGTGCTCCGAGTAGAACGCCGTGATGTCGTTGGTGGCCCCGAGCGCGAGCATCAGGCCGGCGCCGCCCAGTGCGACGGCGACGCGGTGGATCTTCTCGCTGATGATCAGGGCGTACGCGCCGACGAAGACGACGACCGCCGCCCAGCTGTGCCAGTCGTTCACGGTGCTCCCGATCGGACGTCACAAGACAGGGTGATCCCGTTCGCCGACCAGACTTCCCGGCACACCGGTCGGAACCCTACCGGGCCTTGACGCTTCCCTAACAGCATGCAACTGCGTGGCCACCGGCCGGGAACGCTGCCGGAACCCGGCGGCCCCGCAGGTCACGTCGCCGCGGCGAGCAGGCGTTCCAGCAGGTGGGAGGCAGTGATCACGCCGAGCAGCCGGACGCCCGTCGCGTCCTTGTCGACGACGGCCACGAGCGGGCTGCGAATCTGGGCCATCTGGGCGGCGACCTCCAGCGCGGTGTCGTCCGGCGCGGCGACGGCGGGGGGCGGCGCCGAGAACGACAGGCAGTCGCGCACCGTGCGGCCCTTCAGCGCCTCGCACAGCCGGTCGGCGTGCCGCTCGTCGACGACGGCGGCGAGTGTGGGGTCTTCCACGACGTAGCCGGGGACCAGGATCTTGATCATCTGGGAGGCGGGCAGAATCGCCTTCGGCGCGCCCCGCTCGTCCAGCACCAGCATCGCCGGCAACCGGTGCTCGGCCATCAGCCGTGCGGCGTCCAGGGCGTCGCTGTCGAGGCCGACCGTCTCGTACTCCACCGCCAGGTCACGCGCGCGCACGTTCGGCTCCCGTCTCGCTCCCGACGTATCGGCGTCCGCCGTCTCCGCCGCAGGCCGGAAACGGTGGTCGCACCTGCGACGATACCGCCGGTGCGGTCCGGAGCGGCGACCCGTGGGGGCGATTCAGCCCTCCGCTGCGGGCAGTCCCAGCAGGCGCGAGACGGTGCGCAGCACGCCGTTGTCGTTGTTGGACGGGGCCAGATGGCGGGCGCGGCGTATGACGTCCGGGTGGGCGTTGGCCATGGCGAAGGACCACTCGGCGGTGTCGAGCATCTCCAGGTCGTTGAGGTAGTCGCCGAAGACCAGGGTCTGCGCGGGGGTGATGCCGAGTTCGCGCTGGAGCCGGCGGACGGCGGCGCCCTTGTTGGCGGTGGGGTTCATGATGTCGACCCAGTGCTCACCGGAGACGACGACCTGATGGGTGGCGGTGAAGCGGTGCAGGGCCGGTGCCGTGGTGCGTTCGACGGGGCCGAAGTCGTAGAGGGCGACCTTGAGGATGTCGTCGTCGACGGCGGTGACGTCCTCGACGGTCCGGTGTTCGACGTAGTACCTGCGCACCTCGGCGAGGAAGGCCGCGTCGGTCCGCTCGACGTACGCGGACCGCTTGCCGCAGACGACGGCCCCCACGTCGACGCCGTCGGCCGCGAGCCGCCGTACCGCCTCGACGACCTCGGTGACGACGGCGCTCTCCAGTGGGTCGGAGCTCAGCTCCACGCCGTCGCGCACGACGTAGGTGCCGTTCTCCGCTATGAACACCATCCCCTGCGCCGCCGGGGCGAACTCCCGTGCCAGCGTGGCGTACTGGCGGCCGCTCGCGGGGCTGAACAGCACTCCGCGCTCGCGCAGCCGGTCCAGGACCTCCCACAGTCCGGCCGGGGCCCGCTTGTCGTCGTCCAGCAGAGTGCCGTCCATGTCGGTGACGACCAGCCTGATGTCGGCGGGAGCGGCGGCCGGGGCGTCGGACGCGGTGGGCAGGGGCGAGTGGGAGTAGGGCATGTCCTGTTTCCTGGAGCGCGCGGTCGCGCCGGTTGTCGTTCCGGGTACGGCTGTCCACCCTAACCGGGGGCGTCCCCCGGCCCCTCTGAGGTCCCGCTGCCCCGATTCCCGGGACACGCTGATCATGAGCGCGGCACAATGGCGGCGACGGCGGTTCGGTCGAGGAGAGGACGAGACGTGAGCGAGGCCCCCACGCCGGCGGAGGGTACGGCACGGCTGAACACCGCTGTGGCGCACAACGCGCGGGTCTGGAACTACTGGATCGGCGGCAAGGACAACTACGAGGTCGACCACCGGGTCGGTGACCATGTCGCGTCGATGTTCCCGCTGATCCGGGACGTCGCCCGAGCGGACCGCGAGTTCCTGGGCCGGGCGGTGCGGTTCCTGGCCGAGGAGCGCGGGGTCCGGCAGTTCCTGGACATCGGCACCGGGCTGCCCACGGCGGACAACACCCACGAGATCGCCCAGCGGATCGCCCCTGAGTCGCGGATCGTGTACGTCGACAACGACCCCATCGTGCTGATCCACGCCCGTACGCTGCTGACGGGTGTGCCTCAGGGCGTCACCGACTACATCGACGCGGACGTGCACGACCCCGACACCATCCTCGAACGGGCCGCGGGCACACTGGACTTCACGCGTCCCGTCGCGGTCATGATGCTGGGCATCCTCAACTTCGTCCTGGACACCGACAAGGCGCGGGACATCGCCCGCCGCGTCATGGCCGCGGTCCCCTCCGGCAGCTTCCTGGTCCTGACGCACCCCACCCACGAGGCCGAACTGGGCGGCGAGGGCCAGATCCCGGCCATGAAGTTCTGGAACGAGAACGCCACCCCGCCGATCACCGCCCGCAGCCGCGCCGAGATCGCCTCCTTCTTCGACGGTCTTGAGCTGATCGAACCGGGGCTCGTGTCGTGTTCGCAGTGGCGATCCGATCTCCACTCCCCCGTCGTGGTACCGCAGTTCGGCGCGGTGGCCGTGAAACCCTGACACCGGCCCGCACCCCCGCCGAGGCCGCCCTGGAGGACGTATGACCACCCTCGCCGACCCCGTCCCGGGCGGGCGTCCCGGTGATGTCGAGCAGGCCGCCGCGCTGAGCGGCGAACTGTCCGGGCGGGGCGTGCACGGGATCGTGCTGTGCTACGTCGACACCGCGGGCATCACTCGCGTGAAAACGATCCCGACGGCCAGGCTCGCCGCGGCCGCGGCCTGGGGCGTCGGTATGTCGCCGGTGTTCGACACGTTCCTGGCGAACGACTCCATCGTCAGCACCGACGTGCTCGGCTCCCCCGACGGCGATCTGCGTCTCTACCCGGACCTGGACCGGCTCACCGTGCTCGCCGGGCAGCCCGGCTGGGCGTGGGCCCCGGTGGACCGGATCACGCAGGACGGCGAGCCGCATCCGGCATGCCGCCGCGCTGAGCGGCGAACTGTCCGGGCGGGGCGTGCACGGGATCTGTCTATTCTACACATCTGACG
>NZ_JBQQCE010000421.1:0-8629 GCF_052245645.1 Streptomyces sp. KR55
GGTCCCACCTGGACCGGTTCCAGTTCAGCGAGGCCGAGAACCGCCACCTCGGCGAGGAGGTCGAAGCGGCCGGCGGCGAGTGCCTGCTCGACATGCGGGTGCGCCCCGGCGGCTCACACCACCAGAAGTTCGTCGTGCTCCGGCATGCCGACCGCCCCGAGCTCGACATCGCGTTCGTCGGCGGCATCGACCTGTGCCACAACCGCCATGACGATGCGACGCACCGCGGCGACCCGCAGCCACAGCCCATCGCCGCCGCGTACGGACAGCACCCACCGTGGCACGACATCCAGCTCGCGATACGCGGACCGGCCGTCGGCGACATCGAGGCCGTCTTCCGGGAACGCTGGGAGGACCCGGCACCGCTCACCCGCAGCCCGCTCGTCCGCCTGCGAGAGCTCGCACACCGCGAGGACATCCGCGCGGACCCGCTGCCACCCCAGACGCCCGACCCCCGGCCCTGCGGTACCCATACCCTCCAGGTCCTGCGCACCTACCCCAACCGACTGCTGCGCGGCTACGAGTTCGCCCCCGACGGCGAGCGCAGCATCGCGCGCGGCTACCGCAAAGCGCTGCGGCGGGCCCGGGCCCTGATCTACCTGGAGGACCAGTACCTGTGGTCTCCGCACGTGGTGCAGTGCTTCGCCGAGGCACTGACCGCCAACACCGGGCTACGCCTGATCGCGGTCATCCCGTCCCTCCCCGAGCAGGACGGCCGGCTCACCCTGCCGATGAACCTGATCGGCCGGATCGCCGCCCTGGACAGGCTGCGCCGCGCCGGTGGTGGACGCGTCGCGGTGTACGGGCTGGAGAACCACGCCGGGACACCGGTGTACGTGCACGCCAAGGCCTGCGTGATCGACGACGTGTGGGCCTCGGTCGGATCCGACAACATCAACCTCCGCTCGTGGACCCACGACTCAGAACTCAGCTGCGCCGTCCTGGACGAGCGCCCAGACCCACGTGAACCGCGCGACCCCGGCGGCCTCGGGGACGGCGCGCGCAGCTACGCCAGAAACCTGCGCCTGGAACTCTCCCACGAGCACCTGGACACCGAAGCCCCCCGGACTCCCCAGACACCCGACCCGCTCTGCGATCCCACGACCGCCTTCGACGCCTTCGCGGCGACCGCCGCCGCACTGGACTCCTGGCACGCAGGCGACCACCGCGGCCCCAGACCCCCCGGCCGCCTGCGCACCTACCGCCCACCGACCCTTTCCCGTACGGCCACGACGTTCTACACGTCCCTGCACCGCCTCTTCGTCGACCCGGACGGCCGCCCCCTCGGACTGCGGCGCCGCAACGCATACTGACGACCGCTTGCCATCAGCGACGCGGCGACCGCCCGGCGGCTGGCACGGTCTACTTGTCCGCGGCTTCTGGCGCCGGCGCGATGCCGATGGGGCAGGAGAGCCCCGTCCCGGCGAGCCTCTCATGTCATGTGACCCCGTTTAGTGCCGGAGATCAGTCGAAGTACGGGCATCCGAAGGTCGTGTAGTCACGCACGAAGCGAGTTCTAGCGGCTGTGAGGGTGGCCAGTCTGCCGGTCCGGAACCTGCGTGGCATGCCGGTCCTGGGCAGCCATGACCTCATCGCCGTGCTCGAAGGCCCACGCGCCAAACGCATTGATCGGGCCGAGCAACGTCCGGCCCAGATCGGTGAGTTCGTACTCGACACGGGGCGGCGCCTCGCTATAGGCGTCCCGCTTCACCAAGCCGTTGAATTCCAGGCGCCGCAGCGTCTCGGTGAGGACTTTGGGGCTGATGCCGCCGATGTGGTCACGCAGCCTGCCGGGGCGCCTGGGCCCGTCGCGCAGGGCCCAGAGCACAACGGCGTTCCACGTGTTGGAGAGAAGGTCGAAGGCAAGGCGGGCGCGGCAGTCGGCGAGGAAGGCGTCGGTTGTCACTTACCACATGGTGCCTGACGAGCTTTCTAGCGTTGCCTCAAAAGCTGTGAAGCAAGTGCGGCGAGCGTAGAGGAGCAGATCGGTGAAGATCGGCGTGTTGGGGACGGGCAATATGGCGGACGCACTCGCCACGCACTGGGCCAGGGCGGGGCACGAGGTGTTCGTCGGAGGGCGGGACGAGCGGAAGGCACAACGGCTCGCAACGCGCCTTGGGGGTGATGCGAGGCACGGGACTCTGCGCAAGGCGGCCGGGTTCGGTGAGGTGGTGCTGGTCGCGCTGCCCTACGAGGCGGGGGCGGAAGTCGCTCAGGAACTTCACACGGCCCTGAGCGGGAGGGTCCTGCTCGACTGCTCCAACCCGGTGGGGCCCGGTTTTCGCCTGCTGACACAAGATGGCCCCTCGGCCGCACACAGGCTGGCTGCCGCAGCCCCTGGTGCGCATGTGGTCAAGGCGTTCAACCTCTGCCACGAAGACGTGTGGCGCATGAGCCCGCCGGTCTTCGACGGGAGGCCACTCGCCGTTCCCGTCTGCGGGGACGATCAGCGGGCACTGGCGCTCGTACGCGATCTGGTGCGAGATGTGGGCTGTGAGCCCCTCATGGGGGGCGGGCTGGAACGGGCCGGGTTGCTGGAGGCGACCGCCGCGCTGTTCATCGCCCTGTGGGTCGGAGAAGGGGCAGATGTTCAGGCGATTGCGCCGCCACTGGCGTATGCGGCAGGCCCCGAGAAGCAAGGGGCATGAGGGCATCGCTTTAGGAGTTGCAAGCCGAGTCGGCCGTGGCACCGCGCGAACGATGATCGATGCCAGGGCCGGCTGGGTGAGACTCAGGCCGGTTCGGCTACTTCTCCGAAACCTCCGGCGCCGGAGCGACGCCCGTCGGGCACGAGGCTCCCCCGTTCGTCTCGAACGGGGTACTTAGCTTGACCCCGTCCCGGCGAGCCTGTGCTGCCATATGACCCATAGGACGCAGCTGGCCGTTCTGCGAGTGTGCTCGGTCACGAGCGCAGGTGCGTCATGAGGTCGTCTTCGGTCGGATATGGCCGCTCCTTGGGCAGCAGTCGTGCTGCGGAGTCCAGGTCGCCGCTGCTGACGAGTGCGTGGATCTCGCGGGCGAGCGGAGTCACGTCGCTGATGGAGACCGTCCACTCGTCCGCGTAACGTCGTACGGCCTCACCGGAGAGCCCGAGTTGCAGTGAGCGGTGCGGCAGGGGCTGCAGGTGCAGATCGCGCTCGGGGTCCCACTGGACGCGGGCCGGTGCACGCTTCAACTGGCGTTGCCAGGTGCTGCGGTCGGTGTGCAGCGCACGTGTGTAACTCGACAGGCAGGCGTTGCGCAGCGCCCACTCGAAGCCGTCGCGTGTGATCTCGACGGCAAGAACGGTTTCCTGTCCCGCCTTCGTGGCCCAGCCGCAGCGGTACATCATCCACAGGAACGACGGTTTGATCCACGTCAAGCCTCGCTCACAAACCTTTAGCGGTACTGCTGGCAAGCGACAAGCACACACAGGAAGCCGACATCTGATCGTCGAGGAAGATGTGCATATGGCTGATCACTCTCCCGCGATATCTCCCATGTCACTCGCGAACGACATGCAGGCGTACGCGCTCTGCGGTGACACGGCGGCCACAGAGAGCTTCACCTTCGGTACCGCCACCGTCGTCATCGGCGATGCCGGGACAGTGATCATCGTGGAAGCCGGGGACTCACTCGACAGGAGCGGCGTGTGGAACGCCAGCGAGGTCCGCCTCCTTGGCCGTGCGCCAACGCCGGTCAGTGAAAGGCTCCTGGAAAAGCCCCGGGCGTGGGGCAGAGATGACACGAAGTTGCCTGTTCATCTGATGGTCCGAGTCTCGGAAGGCCTCGTGTATCTCGGCACCGGATCCGTGACTCGGGCCGGAACGGTACTGCGTCCGGGCTGTACTGAGCACGTTCTCACCGACTGTGCCCTTCGGCTCGATTCACCCTTGAGCAAGCCCAGCCTGGACCGCGTCCGTCCCCCTCTCCCTCCGGCAGATCTCCCGAGCCTGGAGTGGCTCAGACATGTGAACGGCAACCGAGCCAGTGCGCTCGAACAGTTCATCACCGGCTGGTATCCCGCTATGTCCGAGGAAGCTGGGCCGCCATCAGTACAGGCACCTGCCCTGGACCTGCCGGATGGACTGCGGCAGTTCTACCAACTGGCAGAGCACCATCCAGGCTGCCGGGGAGCGCAGAACCGGATCCTTCCCGCTTCCAAACGCCGGACCGATCCCAGGGGAGAGATGCTCGTCTTCGGCGAGGAAAACCAGGGAGGATTCTTCTGGGCACTCCTCTGGACGCTTGACGGGCCCGAAACCGATCCGACCGTCTGGTTCCGCGAGTACGACGAACCTCCGATCGCTGAACAAGAACCGCTCAGCGGCTTCCTCCTCCAGTTCTCTCTCTTCGAAGCTTCAATGAGCGCCTGCTACGCGGCACTGCCCCGCCAGCTCACCGCGCAACAGGTCGACCAGATCACCGATGGGCTCCACCCCGTGCCCCTCCGCCCCTTCTGGCCCTGGGCGCCCACCCGCTTCTACGTGGCCCCGGGGCTCGTCCTGCACGTCTCGGACGAAGAAGGCGAGAACGGTTTCAGCGCCAGGGCCGGCGCTACCCACCGCAGCGCTCTCGCCCCGTTGGCCGACGCCGTGATCGACTGGATCCGGTTCGACGGCTGAACCGCACCATCGCACTGTCATCACGACGCGTAGTAAGCGCTGTCCCGTAAATGATCTACGACGTGTGCGTTGACCTGTCTGTTTCTTCGTCACCCGGCGAGGGTGAGGTTGTGGAGGCGGGCGATGCCGAGCATGGCGTGGTGGACGCCGTCGCCTTTGAGGCGGCAGTCGCGGAGGATCTTCCAGGTCTTCATACGGGCGAAGGTGTGCTCAACGCGGGCCCTCACCTGTTTGTGCGACCGGTTGTGTTCCTCCTTCCAGGCCGGGAGCTCTTCGCCCTTGCGGCGGCGGTGCGGGATGACGAGGCCGGTGCCCTGGTAGCCGCCGTCGGCGATGGTCGTCGTGGTGCCGACGGCGGCCTTGGCGCCGGATTCCTCCTAGCCGCGGGAGTCGTGCCGGTTGCCCGGCAAGGGCCGGCCGACCACGACGACCAGGCGGGTGTCGGCGTCGATGACGACCTGATGGGCAGTGGAATACCGGTAGTTCTTCGACTGCTCAGCCACCGAGTGGTCGCGGGTGGGCACCAAGGTGCCGTCGACAATGAGCACAGTGTCCTTGCGGAACTGCTTCCGCTGACAGAGCGCAAGCATCGGACCGATGTGGTCGATGATCCGGTCTGCGGCCGACTTGGAGATCCCGAACAAGGGGGCAAGCTGTTGCATCGTCAAGTTTGTGCGCCAGTACGCCGTGACCAGCAGGACACGGTCCTCCAGCGACAGACTCCAGGGGCGGCCGCGCTGCTGATCTGCGGCTTGCTCGCGTCGTACCGAGGCTACCAACTTGCCGAAGCAGCGCGAGCTCAGCCCGGTGAAGGGCTCTATCCAGGACGGCACCGACGCCGTGATCACACTAGCCATAGCATGATCGTTTCACCCTGGAGAAGTAGCTGAGCGACATGCCATCGCTCACGGAGCAGCAACCATCGCCCCGTACCTTCTGGCCCCGAGTCGGTCCAGAATGCCGCCATGGCCGAAGAAGAGCACGACGAGGCAGATGCACGCTCCTTCCTGTCATGCGCCGCAGAGGTGGCTCGGCTGCTGGACCTCGGGAACGCGGCCGGCGTGCCGGAAGCCCGCCGCGCGCGGCACCTGGCCCATGCGGCACGCAAGCCACTGCTCGAACGCGCCCGCCTGCCCGAAGAGTTCTTCGCCCCGTTGATGGCCGCAGCCGTCTACGACCCGGACCCTAGCTTCTGCCGCTGGTTCGTCGAACCAGCGGTCTACGCATTCGGACGCCGCCGGGTCATGACTGCACTGCTCGACTATCTACGGACAGGCACGGACGCGGAGCAAGCGGGCGCCAAGCGGGCCTGGTACTGCGCCCATGTGCCGCTCCATGCGGACCGGTCCCCGGCCTACGCACCCGGCGGAAGTCGCGATCTCGCCCTGGATGAGTCCCGCGATGTGGTGAACGAGTGGCGGGAAACCCTTCGGCGATCAGCCATGTGACCGGGCCGCCTCGAAACCTGAGACTGCCCCGTTGCCGCGGGGCTGTTGCTCGTTTTGCGGCAGTTACGGGACAGGTCTTAGGCGTGAGTCGTCGCCCATGGCGGTGGCAGGCCGTGACCCAACGGGCGCCATGCTGTCTCTGGGAAGCGGCGCGAAGCGGCTCATCCACGCAAGCGAGTCGACCTGAAGAGGCGATGGCCTACATCCTGGCAGGTGGTACTAGCCGTAGCGGTCGGGTGCTGGAATCTCCGCATCACCGACGACCTCGACGAACTCCTCGCGTTCTTCGACTTCCCCGCCGAGCACTGGGTGCACCTGCGCACCACAAATCCCATTGAATCGACCTTCAGCACGGTGAAACTCCGGACGAAGGTCACCCGAGGCGCGGGAAGCCCGGCCGCAGCCCTCGCGATGGTCTTCAAGCTCGCCGAGTCCGCCCAGGCCCGCTGGCGCGCGATCACCGCACCCCACCTCGTCGCCCTCGTCCGTACGGGCGCCCCTTTCGAAAACGGCCACCTCGTCGAACACCCTGGGGTCGAAGCGGCGTGATCAACCTTTAATCAGCTTGTGAATTGGTCAAGTTGATAGGTTCAGTTCGACTTGAGTGATCACGGCTGAGGGAGTGGAACGTGACCGGTGCGACCAACCTGCGTCAAACGCTGCGTGACATCGAAGTCTTCGCCGGCGAGCTTCCCGGGTTCGACCCATCGACTGCGCCGGACACGCCGTTCGAGCTGTTCACCGAGTGGTTGCTCAAGGCGTTGAGCGCCGGGGTGCAGGAGCCGCATGCCATGACGCTGTCCACGGCGGACGCCAGCGGTGATCCGACCGCCCGCGTACTCATTCTCAAGGACGTGGGCCCCGAGGGTTGGCAGTTCGCCTCGGACGCGAGCAGTCTCAAGGGCCGCGACCTCGCAGCTCGCCCCTATGCGGCGCTGACCTTTTACTGGGCACCGCTCGCCCGACAGGTCCGGGTGCGCGGACCGGTTGTGCGAGAGACCGCTGAACTGTGCGCTGCGGACTTCCTCGCGCGCGGCGCGGGGGCACGGGCGGAAGCCCTGCTTGGTCGGCAATCGCAACCGCTCGCGGACCTGGCCGAGAGGGATGCGCAGGTGGAGGCATCGCTCATGCGGATCAAGAGCGAGCCGGACCTTGTGGCGCCAGGGTGGACGCTGTACTCAGTGCGGCCGGAGTCGGTGGAGTTCTGGCAGGGCGACAAGCAGCGCCGCCACACCCGCCTCGTCTACCTCTCTTCACCCGACGGATGGACCAAGCAGCTGCTGTGGCCTTGATTCCTATCCGATCCACAAGTATTGACAATTGCTCGAGATACCCGCTGCCACCTATGCAGGGGGCAGCCACTAGTAGATCCTTTGTAGCCGTGACCCACACGACAACCGAAACCGCGTGGCCCGGAAAGATCAGTGCCATCACCCTGTTCGTAGAGGACCTGGAGGCCACGAAGCGGTTCTACCGTGACGTGTTCCGCCTGCCGGTGACCTACGAGGACAACAACTCGGCTGTGTTCAGCTTCGGGAACACCATCATTAACCTGCTGCAATCCACCGCGGCACACGAGCTGATCGGCCCCGCGCGCGTCGCCGCCCCGGACGCCGGCTCCCGCGTTCAGCTCACCCTCCCCGTGGACGATGTGGACGCAATGTGCAAGGAGCTGACCACCCGCGGCGTGACGCTGCTGAACGGCCCGATGGACCGGCCCTGGGGAATACGAACTGCCAGCTTCAAGGATCCGGGCGGCCACATCTGGGAGATCGCACAGTGACCGCGACCGTGTCCCCGACAGCGAACACCGAGATCCAGGTCCTCCTGTCCTTTCTGGACGCACAGCGCCGGCATGTCCTCGGCATACTCGACGGGCTGGACCCGGAGGCATTGCGGCGGCCCGTGCTGCCGTCCCGATGGAGCTGCCTGGGGCTCGTCCAGCACCTCGCGCTCGACGTCGAGCGGTTCTGGTTCCGTGCCGTCATCACCGGCGATCCCGCCGTTATCGAAGCCCTCGATGACATCGACGACGCCTGGCAGGTGGCCCCCGACGTACCGCATACCGAGGTACTCGACCGATACCGCACGGAGGCGGACCTCGCAAACAACGCCGTCGCCGCTGCGGACGCAGACACCCCTCTGGCCTGGTGGCCCCAGCACCTCTTCGGCGAACCGCACTTGCACACCGTTCGGGACGTCCTGCTGCACGTCATCACCGAGACCGCATGCCACGCCGGACATCTCGACGCCGCACGAGAACTTATCGACGGCCGACGATGGATGGTTCTGACCTGAAACCGACCGCGGACCCGTGAAAGGGACGAGTCACTTACGGGACAGCCCTTAGGCGCAATGCCGTTGCGTTAACTTGCGGGCGTAGTCTGCTGGGACCGTCTCGGGGGTGGTGTCGGTGGCCGAGGGTGTGCCGGAGTTATCGGGTCTTGGGTTGTTGACCTGGGTGTATCCGCCGGGTCTGGTGGACCGTGTGGTGGCCGCATGCGGCCGTGGAGAGCGGCGCAGACGGCTGCTTCCCGCCCGTTTAGTGGTCTACTTCGTCCTGGGTCTGGCGCTGTT
>NZ_JBQQCE010000422.1:0-8601 GCF_052245645.1 Streptomyces sp. KR55
GCCGGCCTGGCGGCAACGAGTGCCGTCCCGGACAGTGGCCGACAGATCAAGACTCAGGACAAGACAGTCAGTCGTATCGCGGGTCAGGCCACCGCCGAGACGGCACCGCCATCCTCACAGTCGTATCTGGTGGCGATGCCGCGGAAACCCTTGAGGCGGTTGAAGCACCGCTACGTTGCGACGCCGATAGATGTGACGGTCGAATGCCAGTGGCCGCCCGCCGTGACGGCCGCGGTTGTGCCGGAGTGCGTCACGGCCCACCGGGGTGGGTCCGGATCGCTTCCAGCCCGCCGATGACCATGGCCACGGAGAACTCGGTCGCGGTGGCCAGGTCGTAGCTTGAGTGGTCCACCGATGCGGTGTAGGCGGGAAGGGTCTTGCGGATGTGGTCGGACATGGCCGGCGCCGGCAGTCCCTGGGCGAGACCGAATGCCTGGAACTCGACCATGGCGACGACCAGGCGTAGCTGGTCTAGTCGGAAGCCCCCTTCGATCAGTGCGGCGAACATCGGCTCGTAAACCGCGATGGAACGGTCGCAGGCCACGGCGGTGGTGGAGAGGAGCGGCAGGATGCGTCGGTGCCTGGCGTACAGGGTGGTGAGCTGGCGCAGGAGGTTGGCCACGGCCTCGCGCCAGTCGTGCGCGGGTCCGACGGGTTCCATACGTTCCAGCATCCGCAGCCGAGCGAGGTCGATGACCTTCGCCCGGCCTGTGACATGGGAGTAGAGCGACGACGGGGCGACGCCGAGGTGCCGGGCCAGCTGAACCATCTGGATGTCACCGGTGCGATCGACGAGTTCGATCGCACCGTCCGCGATTCGTGTCGCGGACAACAGCGGCGTCTTCGGCCTGGCCACGCCCGGTGCCCCCACTTCCTGTCGAATGCCCTTCAGCGCAACAGGTAGCCGCGCTCCTCCAGCGTATGGCGCAGGTTCTCACGCCCGTCCATGTAGTCCAGGCCCATGCCCACCACGACGGAATGGCTCCATGTCTTGTCACGCAGTCCGTACTCGGCGCGGAAGTCCTTGAACGCGGTCTCGTAGTCCTCGATCCACTCCTCGGTCGGCCGTGTCCGGTAGCGCTCGCGGTGCAGCACGACGTCCTGCGCCGGGCGGGGATGCACCGCGCTGGGGCGGTGCGGGTCCGGGGTGCCGATGGCCATGCCGAACACGACATAGGCGTACGAGGGAAGTCCGATCAGGTCGGCGAGCTCCTTGGCGTGGTTGCGCAGCGAGCCCAGGTACACGCCTCCCAGGCCGATCGCCTCTGCCGCGACGAGACCGTTCTGAGCAGCCAGGGCCGCGTCGATCGACGCCATCAGGAAGGCGTCGACGTAGTCGGTGACGACGGGCTTGCTGCCCAGCTCGACGCTGATCGCGTGGTTGCGCGACATGTCCGCTACCCACAGCAGCACGCTGGGGGCCTGGGCGACGAACTCGAACCCGGTGAACTCCACGCCGTGCGTCAGCCTCGCGAGCTCGGCCTTCGTCTCCGGGTCCGAGACGGCCACGAGACTCCACTGGTGAAGGTTTGACGATGTGGACGCCGACTGGGCGGCTGCCACCACCGTCTCCAGAGCGCCGTCGGGCAGCGGCTCGTCGGTGAACGCGCGCACTGAGCGGTGCGCGAGCAGCGCTTCGATCTGGTCGTTCCAGATGATGTTCTCCGGCGTCGCCTGCTGCCCGTAGCGGGCTTCCAAGAGTGCGTCCCGCTGCGACAAGTCGGTCATGGCTGTCCTTCCGTTATCCGAATCAGATTCGGTTTTGGCAACCCCGAGTCGGCCGGGTTCATTCCCCGCTGTTCTGGCCTATCGGCAAGAAGCTGGACAGGGCCCTGAGCCAAGGGCTGCGTACGTCCGTCGAGGTGGAGGGGATTCGTCGGACGAGTAGGTGAGCAGCCGGCGTTGGCGGAGTCGTCGGCCCGGGCCCGGGCGATCTGGGGCTGCGTGACCCGCAGCTGCCAGAACATTTCGCGGGTGGTGTCAGGGCTGCTGGTGTCCGAGGGTGTCACCGTGGTCGTCACCGGGAGCCCGAGGTGGCGACCGCGATGTGTCTCTTGCGGCCGTTGATTCCCTTTCCGGCGTCGAAGCCGCAGGTGGCTCTGGAGTCGCAGGGGCATCGTCGTGGCCGGTACGGACCCGTCGGCGGAGCTGGTCGGCCGACAGGTATCTGCGCCGGCGTATTCGATTCCCGGGAGTCGGGCCGAATGTCCGAGTCCCGAGTGACGAGCTGTGCGGCACCGCGATTCATGTTCCCGCCGCCGCGTCGGCAGGATGGGACCATGATTGAGATCCGCACACCCCGTCCTCTGCTGTGCCGATGGCTGGACGACGACGCTGTCCACCTGTCCGAGATCCATGCCGGTCCTGCGGTGATGCAAGGCTTCGGCGACGGCAGGCCACGCTCCCCCGGGGCAGACTGCCGGGGACATCGAGGCGTGGGACGAGGAAGGCTTCGGGATCTTCGCGGTCGAGCTCCTGGCCTCCGGTGAACTGGCGGACGTCGTCGGCCTGTCCGTCGCCGACGCTCCGTCCGAGGCCGCCGGTCAGGTGGAGATCAGCTGGCGGCTCGGGCGGGTGTCCAGGGGCTACCTCACCCCGCTGGAGACCCGGCAGCGACACGAGCAAGCACACGCCCTCGCAGCGTAAGCATCGAGTGTCCACTATTACGGGGAGACTTCAGGGAAACTTCACTCAGCCCTGGACGCCGGTACCCGACAGGATGCCTTCGACCACGTCGCGGAGCTGTGAGCGGGCGGTGATGCCGAGCTTGGGGAACACCCGGTAGAGGTGAGAACCGACCGTGCGCGGTGAGAGGAACAGCTTTTCCCCGATCTCACGATTCGTCAGGCCACGGGCCGCCAGCTGGACGATCTGCTGCTGCTGGGGGCTGAGTTCGGCGAAGGCAGTGGGTACGACGTCGCCGGCTTCGATGCCGGCGGCGCGTAGTTCTGCCTGTGCCCGCTCGACCCACGGCCGCGCGCCCAGCCGCTGGAAGGTTTCGAGGGCGGCGCTCAGCAGCGGACGGGCCTCGGCGATACGGCGCTGCCGCCGGAGCCATTCTCCGTAGTCGAGCCGGGTCTGCGCCCGCTCGAAGGGCCACTGCTCACCTGCGGGTTCCTTGAGCGCTGCGCGGAAGAACGGCTCCGCGTGCTCGGGTTCCGCCAGCAGGGCGCGGCCCCGGTCGATCAGTGTCCTCACCCGTGCCGACATGCCTGTACCGAGGCGCCGCGCCGACCGTTCCAGCAGCTCTGCGGCGTGCTCCTGTCGTCCTCGGCGGACAGCCGCCGCCGCCAGTTCGGCCAGGAGGGTGTAGGAGACGTGGTAGTGGACCGGGTCGCCGTCGTCGGTGAACGCGGAGCGGAACTGCGTGTACGCGGTGTCGTAGTCGCCCTCGGCCACTGCCGCCATCCCCAGGGCCCGACGCGCGAAGACCGCGACGGAGCGGCTCTCCAGTGGATCGACAAGAGCCAGGGCTCGTTCGACGAGCCGACGTGCGGCGGCTGGGTCGCCGAGCAGACCGACCACCGTGGCATCGAGTGCCTGAGCACACGCCTCGGCGTGGTCGAGTCCGGCCGACGATGCCATGGCCGCGATGTCACTCGCCACCGAGCGGGCCTCGGCCCATCGGCCCTGCTCCAGGCGGGTCCAGCCGGCCGCGCATCCCAGTCCGTCCGGGAGCCATCCACAGGCCTGCCACTGGTCGAACGCCTCGTCGAAGGTCCTGGCGGCGAGGGTGGTCTGGTCGAGCAGCCAAGCGACGATGGCCAGCGCGGTCAGGCGACTGGCGTCGCCCTTGGCCTTGGCGATGAGCCCGGGCAGGGCCGGTGTGAGGAAGGCTCCTGCGCTGCTGGGGTCGGAGACGGCCAGGACCCAGGCGCGCAGCGCCGCTCCGGCGGCATCGTCGGGCATGCGGGAGAGCCGGCTCTGGATCTGTTGCTGTTGGGACTCCTCGCCCGAGTAGTAGCGGACCACCGCCGCCGCGGCCAGCGCGTCGAGAACGAGGGGCGACCGGGCGTCCGTCGCCTCGTCGGCAACACGCATGAGCAGGGCGAAGGCTGCTGTGTGATGGGAGCCCAGGGACATGAGCTGTCCGGTGGCCAGCGCGGCTTTGCCCAGCAGTGCCTGGTCGTCGGTGCACTCGCGGACTGCGGCGGCCAGTTGTTCCACCCAGCCGAGTTGACCGGTGAAGACGGCGGTGGCGGCGGCTTCGGTCAGAAGACGCGCCCGGTCCTCGCGGCGCGGGCTGAGTTCCGCGGCGCGCTCCTGGGCCGCGGCCGCGGCCGCGAAGCCACCTCGGCGCCGGGCCCGGTCGGCCGTCTGCTGCAGTGCGGCCGACACGTCCTGGTCGGGGCGTACGGTCGCGGCGGCGAGGTGCCAGGCGCGGCGGTCGGGCTCCTCGCGCAGCAATTCCGCGAGAGCGAGGTGGGCCCGGCGGCGTTCCTCGAACGACGCGGCATGGTAGACGGCGGAGCGGATGAGCGGGTGACGGAAGGAGATCCGGGATCCGTCCTGGCGTACGAGACCGGCCCGGTCCGCGGGTACCCATGCCTCGTCGTCCGCCTCGGGAAGTCCCACGGCCGCCGCCGGAGCGTCCGCCGCATCGGCGGCCGCGAGCAGCAGCAGGATGCGGCGGGTCGGTTCCGGCAGGTCCGCCGCGTGCCCCGCGAAGATCCGCTCCAGTCGGTCGGTGACCGGCAGCGGGCCCAGCACGCCACTGCCCTCGGGGTGCCGGATCGCGGTGGCGTGGGCCAGTTCCACCAGGGCCAGCGGGTTGCCGGCCGCCTCCTGGAGGATCCGCACCCGGGCTCGGCCGGTGGGCGGCGTGGGTTGCCGGTCCAGCAGTAGGTTGGCCGCCTCAGCGTCCAGCGGGCCGAGTTCGAGGCGCTCGTATCCCTTGTCGAATCCAGGCAGGGCGGCCGCGGTGCGGACTCCGACCAGCAGCGTGACAGGCTCGCTGTCCATGCGTCGCGCCACGAACGAGAGAACGTCCAGTGATCCGCGGTCGATCCACTGGGCGTCGTCGACCACCACCAGCAGCGGGGCGGTTTCCGCCAGGTCCGACAACAAGGTCAGGACCGCCAGACCGACGAGCATTGCGTCGGGAGTCTGCGCACACTCTTCGAGCCCCAGGACGGCTCGGAGCGCGGAGCGCTGCCGCGACGGCAGTCCCTGCGCTTCAGCGAGTACCGGGCGCAACAACTGATGAAGACCGGCGAATCCGAGGTGCGCCTCGGATCTGGTCCCCACCGCCCGCAGCACTCGGCCACCCGCGTCCCGTGCGCGATCGGCCGCGAGGTCGAGCAGCGTGCTCTTTCCGGCGCCGGGGTCACCCGTGACGATCAAGACGTCGCTGTGGGACCGGTCAGTTCCCACACGCCGGATGATCTCTGCGGTTTCGGCTTCTCGGCTCACCACCGCCGGACCGGAATTCCGCGTCGAGCGCTGGTCCCCACGAGCCCTTCCATCGTTTTGCACGGATGCTCCAAGGAATCGAAATACCCCAAACACTAGCGTGGGGCTACGGCGGCAGCGCCGACAGCGGCATCGAACCTGCTCAGAGCGCTCAGAGCGCAGTCGTCGTCCGGGGCACCGATGCAGTCACATGACGCATACCCCGGCTGTTCGTCGAGCCGCAGAATCGTCAGGCGGGCACGGCCGCGTCTTTCCGGGGCGGCGGGCAGGAACGGCCGCGCGTCGCCGGTGGTGTCGTGCCATCGACGACGAGGATCGCATAAGCCGTACACCCTGACCGGAAGACGCTGTCATGGTCACTGGACGCTCGTGGCTGGTCGGCTCGGGTCCGTACGGCATGCGGTCGCTTGTACGCTTCTACGCAGTTGGGGGACGTTCATGAGAAGACCCGGGTGGCTGACCGCGCTCGTCTTAGCAGTGACGCTGATGACGGCAGGGACGGCGGAACCGGCCGAGGCGGCGGAGGAGGCGTGTGCCACGGCTGGATCGAACTTCGCCAGCCAGACGATCGCGGAGAGCACGGCGGCGTTGCGGATGGGGTGCGCCCGCGACGCGGGAGCGCTGCGGTCGCTGGCGGGCAGTGACACCGACATGGTGGCCGCCATCGACTTCAACACCGCGCAGCGGCCGGACGAGTGGCAGCGGCAGATGGGGCAGATCGTCGACACGGTGCGTGCCGACAAGGACAAGGGGCTCACGCTCAGCGAGTCGTTCGACCTGCGGGCGCAGAAGAGCAATGTGGACTTCTACGACCGGCAAAGCGACGTTCGGTTCGACGGCAGCATCCGGGTCGTCGGCGACAGCCTCGTCGTCGTCATACCCACGGGTGAGGTGAACGCTTCGGCGAACTGGTGGCAGAAGGCCATTGCCACCATGGTCGGCACCGCGGTGTTGGTCGTGGCCTCTGCGGCGTGCTTGGTGTTCTTCGCCCTCGCCGCCCCCGCTGCGCCTTTAGCCATACCGACCTGCGGGGCCGTCGGCGGCGGACTGTGCGCGCTCGTCACTGACCTGATGAACGCCTACTTCGACGGGCGGTCGCTGGGCGACGCGGAGGTCTGGAAGGAGGCACTCAGCCAGGCATTCCTGGGCGCGCTGACCGGGATCGGCTTTGGGGGGTTGCTGAAGTGGGCCACGTCGGGGGCGGTCTCGGTGATCGAAGCGGTGGGGAAGACCACGCAGAACATCATCACCCGGCTCGGCTCGTGGTCGCGGCCGTTGGCGGACCTCCGAGGCCTGTTCACTGCCGACTTCGCGCAGAGGTTGAGGTTGAGCATCGAACGGTTGCTCCAGGGCCAGCGACCCAGCGCCTGGCCGTCGACGATCCGGGTGATGGTGGTCGGCGACTCGATCAGCCAGGGCCACGAGGGTGACTACACCTGGCGCTACCGGTTGTGGCAGTGGTTCCAGGAGAACAACGTCTCGGTCGACTTCGTCGGTCCCTACCACGGCACGTTCACCCCGGACCAGCCCTCCCCGCCGAAACCGCCGCCCTTCGTCGGTGAGAAGCCGGCGGACCAGGGCATCCGCGTCGACGGCGGTTACGCGGCCGGGGTCGCCTTCGACAGCGACCACTACGCGCACTGGGGCAGGCAGGCCGCGCAGATCAAGGGCGACATCCGCCGGCAGGTCGAGACCTACAAGCCGGACCTCGTCCTGCTCGCGGCCGGCTTCAACGACATGGGCTGGTTCGTCAGCGACGAGAACGGCACCCTGGACAGCGTCGAGACCATCATCGACCAGGCCCGCGCGGCCCGGCCGGGGGTCGACTTCGCGGTGGCCACCGTGCCGCACCGGTCGAAGATCGGCGGCCGGGACGACCTGATCACCAAGACCGACAACTTCAACCGGCTGCTCACGAACGCGGCCCCCCGGTGGAGCAAGGCCATCTCCCAGGTGGAGGTCGTCGACTGGCAGAAGGGGTACTCCTGCGCCCCCGCCGCCTGCCCGGCCGCTTACGACGGCCTGCACCCCAACGCCTTCGGCGAGTACCAGCTCGCCATCGCCTTCGAGCAGACCCTGCACGACCGGTACGGCCTGGGCCGGGGGCCGATCCCCTTCCCGCCCGAGAACCTGCCGGTCCGTCCGACACCCGTGCCGACCGGTCTGAAGGCCGAGTCCAGCCCCCAGGGCGTGACCGTCACCTGGGACCCGGTGTACGGGGCGTTCGGCTACGACGTGCGGTCGCGGATCGCCGGCCAGAGCACCTGGAGCGAGGGCCGCGTCAACAGCAACCGGACCGACACCACCTGGACCGTCGACGGCATCCGGTGGGAGTACCAGGTGCGCACCATCGGCGGTGACAACGTCAAGGGCCTCTGGTCCGGCACGGTCAGCGCGGTCGCCCACCCGAAGACGGCGCCGCCGCCGCGGATCGTCGCCAGCCGGCCCATCGGCCAGGACGGCATCGAGCTCGAAATCGCACCACCTGACTACCCCGTCACCATCGACCGGTACGAAGTGATCCTCTTCGACAAGGACACCCCCGGCGCCTGGCTCACCGGCACCGGCTTCCGCGGCAACAGCGTCAAGGTCTACGGGCTGAAGCCGGGCCACCGCTACCTCGTCGCGGCGGCCACCTGGAACGCCGCCGGCGGCGGGCTGCCCGCACTGGCCCGGCCGGTGATGGTCGGCGGCGGCATCCCGGCCACCCCGACCGGCCTGCGGGTGACCACCGTCGATGCCACCACGGTGGAACTGGACTGGAACGGCGCGAAATCGGCGGCTGGCTACCGGCTGTGGGTCTCCAACGTCAAGGACGGCGGCACCACCCCGCCGGAGGCCGACGAGAACATCATCGAGGACACCCACCACGGCGTCGCATTCCTGTTCCCGGGCGTGTGGAACTTCGAGTTCTGCGTGACGGCCGTCAACGGCTCCCTCGAGTCCGACAAGTCCAACTGCGTCATCCCGCCCCATCCCGACGGCAGCGCGCCGACCAACCCCGGCGGCAGCGCGCTGAACCCCTCACCGAGCGCTCGTACCGCGGCGTCGGACGCGGTGGACATCGGTTCGCTCACCACCCTGAGGAACCCGGACGGCACGGGAAGTCCCGTCGCGGTCGGTGTCGGGGTCAACGGGGGTGATCGGTAACCCGGCCTCGGTGTCCCGTGGTGCTGCCGCGTGCGCGGC
>NZ_JBQQCE010000423.1:0-8595 GCF_052245645.1 Streptomyces sp. KR55
GGGTGAGCAGGGAGGCCACGGTCAGCCCCGACTCGGCCGGGTGACGCAGCACCTTGCCCGGCTCGATGCGGTACGTGTTGCTGCGCCCCGCACGCGTGTGGGACAGATATCCGGCCTGCTCCAGATCAGCAATGATCTTCTGCACGGCGCGCTCGGTCAGCCTGCAGTGTGCCGCGATGTCGCGCACGCGGGCGTTGTGGTCATCGGCGATGGCGGCCAGCACACGGGCGTGATTGGTGAGGAAGGTCCATCCGGTATGCGGCTCAGGCACTCCACCCATGCTCCAACCATACGACCGAGCGTTCCCGCATATCAAAACGCGAAAGTCGTTTCATGTATCCCTTGACGTCTTCCAGGTAGGCGAAGACTCTGGAGACGACGGCAGGCAGGAAATCCGAGGGAGCATCGGTCATGCCGGAGTCTCCGTTCTCCCCGCGGCCCCCCACAGCTGAACTCTCCGCCCGCACCGGGGCGGACGGCACCTCCGCGGCGCTGCGGCCGCGGGCACTGTCGATCGACACCCGCCCCGACGGCGCCCGCACGGTCGTGGTGGTACGTGGGGAGCTGGGTCTGCAGGTCGACGACGAACTGCGGGCCGCCCTACGCGACGCCCTCGGGGCGGCGGCCGAGGGCATCGACCTGGACCTGAGCGGTGTCGGTTTCTGCGACTGCTCGGCGCTCAACGTCCTGCTCGGCCTCCGCGAACAGGCCGTGGCCGAGGGCAAGACGGTGACGATCTGCTCCGTCGGGCCCGGCGCCGAGCGGCTGTTCACCCTGACGGGCACTCTGCCGCTGTTCATGCCCGGGCCCGAGAACTCCGACGGCGACGGAGACGGCGAGCACGCCCTGGGGGTCGAAGTCGTCCAGCTCCGCCGGGCCATGCAGACCCGGCCGACCATCGATCTGGCCCGCGGGGTGCTGATGGCCACGTTCGGTCTGAGCCCGCAGGACGCCTGGCAGGTGCTGGTGACGGTGTCGCAGCACACCAACACCAAGCTCCATCGCCTGGCCGAGGACCTGGTGACCGCCGTACAGGGGGATCCGCTGCCCGAAACGGTGCAGCACGAGGTGGCCGCGGCCGTGGCGCGACTGTCGCCGTAGCTGCGGGCAGTCGTGCCTCCCCCAGTGCCTTAAGGGCCTGGGGGGACCCCAGGGCGGCACAGGTGGGCGATGGGGGTCCCCCCGCTCGAGCGAAGCCGAGAGTGGGGGAGGTACCCCGCCACGCCGGGCTGCGCGACCCCCTTGCACGGCACTCAGTTCCCTGAGATCGATGCACTGAGTGCCATCACACCAGCCCGGGTGCTAGTTTCCGTCCATGAGCTCCAGCAGCACGGCCCCCGGCCGAGACGCCAAGGCACGGGCGGCGGACGCCAAGCCGCCGATGCGGGAAGCCCTGGTCGCGGCGGCGTTCCAGCTCTTCCTGGAGCGAGGCTACGAACAGACCACCGTCGACGACATCGTGGCCCTCGCGGGAGTCGGGCGGCGGTCCTTCTTCCGCTACTTTCCCTCCAAGGAGGACGTGGTCTTCCCCGACCACGAACGGTGCCTGGCCGACATGACGGCCTTCCTCGCGGCCAGCACCGGGGACGAGGAGCCGGTCGGGCGGGTCTGCGACGCGGCCCGCCTGGTGCTGGGCCTGTACGCCGAGAACCCGGCCTTCTCCGTGCAGCGCTACCGGCTCACCAAGAAGGTGCCCGGCCTGCGCGCGTACGAACTGTCCGTGGTGTGGCGCTACGAGCGCGCCCTCGCCGAGTACCTGCGCGCGCGCTTCGCGAGCCGCCGCGACGGGAACCTGCGGGCCGACGTGATCGCGGCCGCGGTGGTCGCGGCGCACAACAACGCCCTGCGTTCCTGGCTGCGTTCGGACGGGCAGGGCGACGCGACCGCCGCGATGGACCACGCACTGGGTCTGGTCCAGTCCGCCTTCGGCACCGCTCCCCCGCCCCCGGCCGACGAGCGGCCCGAGGACGTGGTGGTCGTCGTCTCCCGGCGTGGGGCGCCGCTGTGGCGTGTGGTGCAGGAGATCGAATCCACGCTGACCCGCGACTGATCCCGACGACGGGTCGCAGAAACTGAGGGTACGGAGTGTCTTTACGAGTGACACTCAGTGCCATACGCTGTGGCCGTGCACGGTGGCACGGCGAACCGCGCACCCGCGTGCACGGTGCGGCGTGCACGCGGATCTCCGGCCGAGCGCAGGGAGTTGACCAGCGTGTACCACCACTCAGGAAGCGTCACTCAGCAGGCATCGGGCTCCGCGGCGGGCGTCCTCGACCCCACGGCCCAGGACACGGACGCGATGCTCTACCAGCGCTGCACATGGTGCGGCACTGCCATGTACCACCGGCTGCTGTGTCCGGTCTGCCAGGGCAGTGATCTGCGGACGGAACGCAGCGGGGGCATCGGCACGGTCCGCCACAGCACGGTCGTGCACCGCAACACGCCTGCGGCGCGCAATGTGTCCCTGATCGAGATGTCCGAGGGGTTCGTGGTGCGGGGCCGCGTCATGGGCCCGCCGGTGGGCATCCACAGCGGGGACCGGGTACGGCTGTCCACGGCCAAGGACCCGGTGCGGGGCGAGCCGGTGTTCCAGCTGCTCGACGAGCCGTACCGGGCCTGGACCTGACGGACCGTCCGTCAGCCGGTCAGCGTCACGCGGATCCCCACGGTGCCGTTCGGTCCGCGCCTGAGTCGGCTGCCGAGCAGCGTGAGGCGGCCCACGACGCCGTACTTGCGGGCGATGAGCTGCCGATAGCGTGCCGTGGTCGCCGGGTCGGTGATCTCGGCGGTGGCCGGGACCTGGTCGCCGGTGGGGTTGCCGCGCAGGTCGCAGGGGCCGACGAGAACGTCCGAGCGGTTCCGTATCCGCTTGACCTTCCAGGAGTCGGCGACCGTCCAGACGCCGAGCGCGTCACCGTCGGCGACCACCCAGACGGGGGTGGGGACCGGGGTGCCGTTCCTGCGGTAGCTGGTGATCAGCAGGTACTTGCCGGCACCGAGCCGGTCCAGTGACGAGTCGTCCATGGCCGGAAGTGTAGGCAGGCCCGGCTCACCCCAGCGCGGCGGCCATCCGCCGTACCGCCTCCGTGATGATCTCCGGTGACGTGGCCAGGTTCAGCCGTACGTGCCCCACGCCCCCCACGCCGAAGGGGATCCCGGAGTTGAGAGCGACGCGGCCGCGGTGCAGGAAGACGTCTGCCGGGTCGTCGCCGAGGCCGAGCGCGCGGCAGTCCAGCCAGGCGAGGTAGGTGGCCTCGCCGGGCCGGTAGTCGACCGCGGGCAGGTGCTCGTCGAGCAGGTCGGCAAGCAGGCGCCGGTTGTCGTCGAGGCCCGCGAGTACGGCGTCCAGCCAGGCGGTTCCCTCGCGCAGGGCCGCGGTGTGGGCGATGACGCCGAGGTGGCTGGGGCCGTGGCTGACCTCCTCGGGCAGCCGGGCGAGGTCGGCGGCGGCCGCCGGTCCCGCGACGGCGAGGGCGGCCTTGAGCCCGGCGAGGTTCCACGCCTTGGACGCCGACATCAGCGACAGTCCGCGCTCGCCGCCCGGGACGCTCAGGTACGGCACGAAGTCGGCCCCGGCGATGACGAGCGGAGCATGGATCTCGTCGGCGACCACGCGCACGTCGTACTGCTCGGCGAGGTGGGCGACGGCGGACAGTTCCGCGGCGGTGTGCACGGTGCCTGTCGGGTTGTGCGGGCTGCACAGCAGGAACGCGGCCCGCCGTCCGCCCGCCACGGCCTGCCGGAAGGTCTCCTCCAGCGTGCCGAAGTCGATCCGCAGGTCGGGGCCGAGCGGAGCCTCAACCACCCGCCGGTCCATGTGCGTCACGAACTGGAAGAACGGCGGATACACGGGCGGATTGACCACCACGGCATCCCCGGGCCCCGTCACCAGCCTGATCATCTCCACGACACCCAGCATCACGTCCGGCACGATCGCCGTGCGCTCCACGGCGAGCCCGGCCCACCCCCACCGCTTCTCCGCGAAGTCGGCCAGCGCCTCGGCGTAGGCGGTGCCCGCGGGATAGCCGGTGTCGCCGATGGCGAGCGCGTCCGTGACGGCGCGCACGACGGGTTCGGCGAGCGGCACGTCCATCTCGGCCACCCACAGCGGCAGCACGTCGTCGGGGTAGGTGCGCCACTTCATGCTCGTACGGCGTCGCAGGAGCTCGAGGCCCAGGGCGCGCAACGGGTTCGGTTCACCGGACGGTTCGTGCAGGATCCTGGTCATGGGCACAAGATAGGTCGCTGTGGTGTGACCGGGAATCGGGAGGCCGGCAACCGTCTGCCGAGGAGCGGCCCGCACGACCGAACGAATTGAGCCGTTCGTCCTCCGGGTGAACGCGGCCGGGTCCCGGCACGTATGGAGGGAGGGCGCTCAACCACCCGGGTGCCCCGCGGTGTTGCAGCCGCGAGTTCGGGGTTCGGGAGCCATGCATGAGGCACGCACGACGACGGATCGTCCGGCGAGTGACACGGCTGGCGGCGGTCGGCGGACTTCTGCTCGGGGCGGGGATGGTCACCCAGGCCGTGGCGAGCGAACCCTCCGGCTCCCCGGGGGTGCCGAACGCCTCCCTCCGGTCGGCCGCGGGCACCGGCTCGGACCTCGTGGAGCGGCTCGGCACCGCCCGTACGGCAGGAACCTGGATCGGCTCCGACGGGCGACCGGTCGTCGCGGTCACCGACGAGGACGCCGCGGCCGAGGTCCGGCGGGCCGGCGCGACCGCGAAGGTCGTGCGGCACAGCATGCGTGAGCTGAAGTCGGCGACGGCGACACTGCGTTCGGCGCCGCGGGTGGCCGGCACGGCATGGGTGCTGGACTACCGGTCGAACGAGGTGGTGGTACAGGGTGACAGCACCGTCTCCGCCGCCGACTGGTCCGAGTTGACCGACGTCGCGGACGGCATCGGCGGCTTCGTGCGCATGGAGCGCACCGAGGGCACCTTCACCACACGCCTCAACGGCGCGCAGGCCATGCTCTCCACCGCCGGGCGCTGTTCCGCGGGCTTCAACGTCACCGACGGTGAGACCGACTTCATTCTCACCGCCGGTCACTGCGGCCCCAACGGTTCCGTCTGGTTCGCCGACAACCAGGGGAACGAGCAGGTGGGCAAGACCGTGACCGGGAGCTTCCCCGGCAACGACTACTCCCTCGTCCAGTACGCGAACGGCCGGGCCGGACAAGGCGCCGACGTCGTGGCCATCGGCGACGGGCAGGGAGTGCGGATCACAGGCACGGGTGAAGCGTCCGTCGGACAGCGGGTGTTCCGCAGCGGCAGCACCAGCGGGCTGCGCGACGGTGAGGTCACCGGCCTCAACGCCACGGTGAACTACCCCGAGGGCACGGTCACCGGCCTCATCGAGACGAACGTGTGCGCCGAACCCGGGGACAGCGGTGGGCCGTTGTTCTCCGAGGGGATCGCGCTCGGGGTGACCTCGGGCGGCAGCGGGGACTGCAACGCCGGCGGCACGACGTTCTTCCAGCCGGTGGGGCAGGCGCTGTCCGCGCTCGGCGTACGCCTGATCACTTCCACGCCGGAGCAGGGCGCCTCTCCCGCACCCTCCGCTTCGGGAACCCAGAGCGCGATCGCTCCCCCGGACGCGGCGGAGCCCGGGGCGTCGGCTCCGGTGTCCGGCGAGGACGTCTCGGCGCTGCTGTCCCGGCTCGCGGACCCCAAGAACGTCGGCCCGGGTCTGCTGATCATCGCGGGCAGCCTGATAGCGCTGGTGGCCACGCGGTGGATCCGGACGGAACAGGACCGCAAGGCCTACCAGCGGTATTACTCGGCGACGTGGGGTTGACGAAGGGGTATGCGAGGCGCCGTCAGGCCGGGGAGCACCGGCCGGCGTGGCCCTGGCCGGGCCGGCCGGTGCCGGCTGCCGGTCAGGCGGCCTGCGCCGATTGCGGCGTCGCGGCGGCCCACTCCATGACGAGGCGCTGGTACTCCTCGCGCTGCTCGGTGCTCAGTGTCCCGCCCGCCCGGCGCCACAGCGCCCGGATCTCCTCGTTGACCTCCGCGGCCGATCGCTCGGTGGCGGCTTCAACAGTGGTGGACATGGTGTGAAGCATACGGCGCCGGACGTGAAGGCGTTGTGAGTAATCACGAGCCAATCGGACATATCGGGCAGTGTTGCTGATCACGTCCATCTCTCCGAACCCGCCGGGGAGTTCACCCGTCCGCCGTGCCCAGCACGAGCACCTGGATGGCGAGAACGGCCGCACCGCGCGCCCAGTCGTGGAAGTCGGACACCCTGGTCTCCAGGTCGACCGGCGTGGCCAGCGGATGCCTGCGGGCACGGATCGTCTCCTCCACCGTGTTCCTTGCCACATCCATCAGGCCGACCCCTTCACCGGCGAGGAGGATCTTCTGCGGCATCGCGAAGTTGGCGATGTGGGCGACGAGGGTGCCCAGGGCCCGTGCGGCCTCGTCGACGACTCGGGCGGGCATGGGCTCCCCGGCCGCGGCACCGGCGAGGATCTCCTCGTAGCTGCGATCGCGCCCGGTGGCGGCCCGGATCTGGTAGCGGATGCTGGGGATGGTCAGCAGCGAGACCGCGCTGCCGCGGTCACCGTCGGGAGTGAGGGGCCCGTTGGAGTCCAGGATCCAGCGGCGCCCGAAATCCCGGTCCTCGTCGTCGGACGGCACGCGCCTGCCGCCCAGGACCAGCCCGTAGCCGATCCCGGCGCCGATGGTGAGGACGACGAACCGGTCCAGTCCGCGGCCCGCCCCGAACCAGGTCTCGGCCTCAACGAAGGCCGCGACGTCGTTCTCCACGACCACGGGCAGCCCGGTGCGCTCCTCGACGAGGGCGGCGAGCGGGATGTCGCGCCACTGCAGGAAGGGCGACTCCCCGACCACGGCCCGGTCCTGGACGAGTCCGCCCACACCGATACCGATGCCGGCGAGGCGGGGGTGGGCGTGGGCCAGCTCGGCGGTCATCTCCCCGAGCAGATCGGCGACTTCGCCGGGATCGTGGGTGGTGAGCGGGCGGTCATGGCGGGCGACAATCTCGCTCCGCAGGGTGGTGACGACGCCGTACACCATGTCCTCGGTGACCTTGAAGCCGAGGAAGGAGCGGGACTCGGCGACGATGTCCAGCGGCTGTGAGGGACGCCCCTGCCGGCCCTCGGCCGGCGCGCCGCCGTCGGGGACCTCGATCAGCAGTCCGGACTCGATCAGCGGCTTGGTCAGCCGGGTGAGGCTGCCGGGCGAGAGCCTCAGCCGGCGCGCGAGGTCCGAGCGGGACAGCGGGCCGTGGACGAGCACCTCGATCGCCACCGAGCGCTCCCCCGCACTCAGCGGCAACCAGCTGGCGGTACCTGCGGTCATGACGGCCCGACTCCCCAAGATTTTTTCACCACGGAAGTAATGAACCCCACATTAGACCGAACGGACCGGATCAGAAAGATGTCTGCACGCCTCTTGACGCATGGATTCTTTCGCCCCAAAAGTAAGTGGCCCGAGGATGAGCCGCCGTAGCCGAGGAGTCTCCCGATGAGCATCGCCTCCAGCAGTCCGCCGACACGCCGAGGTGACGGCCGTCTCGCGGCCGTGTTCCTGGCTCCCGCCCTGTTGGGTTTCCTGGTCTTCCTGCTGTGGCCGACGCTGCGGGGCGTCTATCTGAGCTTCACCCGCTTCAATCTCCTGACGCCCGCGGAGTGGGTGGGGCTCGACAACTACGACCGGATGATCCACGACCCGATCTTCTGGGACTCCCTGAAGGTCACCGTCGAGTACGTCGTCATCAACATCGGCATACAGACGGTGGCGGCACTCGCCATCGCCGTGCTGCTCCAGCGGCTGACCCGGTCGGCTCTGCTGCGGGGCATCGTGCTCACCCCGTATCTGATGTCGAACGTCGTCGCCGGCCTCGTGTGGCTGTGGATCCTGGACACCCAGCTCGGCATCGGCAACGAGATCATCAGTGCCCTCGGCGCCGATCGCATCCCCTTCCTCGCCGACGAGACCTGGGCGATCCCCACCATCGCCCTGATCAACGTCTGGCGGCACGTCGGCTACACCGCCCTGCTCCTCTTCGCGGGTCTCCAGGCGATCCCGAACGACATGTACGAGGCGGCCAGGGTCGACGGCGCGAGCGAGTGGCGGATGTTCTGGCGGATCACCATGCCGTTGCTGCGGCCGGTGCTGGCGGTCGTGCTGATCATGACGGTGATCGGCTCGTTCCAGGTCTTCGACACCGTGGCGGTGACCACGGCGGGCGGTCCGGCGAACGCGACCAACGTGCTCCAGTTCTACATCTACGGATCCGCCTTCGGCCGCTTCCAGTTCGGCTACGCCTCGGCGATGTCCGTCGCCCTGCTCGTCGTGCTCAGCGCGATCACCGTCCTGCAGTACCGGCTCACCCGGGCCGGCCGGACCGACCTCGGCTGACGGAAAGGAGACACCGACATGGCCGCCGTGACCACCGTGACCGCCACGACGACTACGACACCGCCCGGCATACGACCGCTGAAGCGCAGGTTCTCCCTCGGCCGGGCCGCCGCCTGGACCGTGATGGGCCTGATCGTCCTCATCACCCTGCTGCCGTTCTACTGGATCCTGCGCACCGCGCTCTCCACCAACGCGGGCCTGGGCG
>NZ_JBQQCE010000424.1:0-8587 GCF_052245645.1 Streptomyces sp. KR55
TGTCAGCGATCCGTCTCCTCGTGCTGGGTGCCGTCCGCCAGCACGGGCGGGCCCACGGTTATCAGGTGCGCAACGACCTGGAGTACTGGGGCGCGCACGAGTGGTCCAATGCCAAGCCCGGCTCGATCTACCACGCCCTGAAGCAGATGGCCAAGCAGGGCCTGCTCCACGCGCACGAGATCGCCCCGTCCACCGCGGGCGGCCCACCGCGCACCGAGTACGAGATCACCGACCGGGGCACCGAGGAGTACTTCCGGCTCCTGCGCGAGGCGCTGACCTCGTACGACCAGAAGATGGACGTGAAGTCGGCGGCCATCGGGTTCATCGTCGACCTGCCGAGGGCGGAGGCGGTGGCACTCCTGAAGGAGCGGACCCGGCGGATCGAGGAGTGGCGCGCCGCCGTCACCGAGCACTACGTCCCCGAGGACGGCCCCGAACAGCTCGGCCACATCGGCGAGATCATGAACCTCTGGATCCATACCGCGGATGCCGAAGCCGAATGGACCCTGGGCCTGATCGGTCGGATCGAGGGCGGCGCGTACACCTTCGCTGGGGAAGGCGACCCCTTCGTCGGCGTCCTGGCCGAGGGCCAGGAGAACCCCTTTGCGACGGCGGACCGGCATCCCGAGGACGACCGTTAATCAAGTTTGACTAGAGGGTGAGTGGGGACTAGCCTCCCGCTGGTAGTCAAACTTGACTAGCGAGGGAGTCTCAGTGGCCGACACGGCGATCACCGTCGAAGGGGCACGCAAGAAGTACGGCGACAAACCCGCACTGGACGGGCTCGACCTCACGGTCGCGCGCGGCGCGGTGCACGGAGTGCTCGGCCCGAACGGAGCCGGCAAGACCACCCTGGTCCGCATCCTGTCCACGCTGCTGCGCCCCGACGCGGGCCGCATCGAGGTGGTGGGCCACGACGTCGTCACGGAGCCGTACGACGTACGGCTGCGGATCGGCCTGCTCGGCCAGCACGCCGCCGTCGACGAGGAGTTGAGCGGCTACCAGAACCTGGAGATGTTCGGCCGCCTGTACCACCTGGGCGCCCGCCACGCGCGCGTGCGGGCCGGTGAACTCCTGGAGCGCTTCGGCCTCGCGGACACCGGCCGCAAGGCGGTGAAGCAGTACAGCGGCGGCATGCGGCGCCGCCTCGACCTCGCCGCCTCACTGATCACCGAACCGGAGGTGCTCTTCCTGGACGAACCGACGACCGGCCTTGACCCGCGCGGCCGCGCCGAGGTGTGGGCCTCCGTCCGCTCACTGGCCGGCGGCGGCACCACCGTCCTGCTCACCACCCAGTACCTGGAGGAGGCCGACCAGCTCGCCGACCGCATCTCGGTCGTCGACCGCGGCCGGGTCGTCGCCGACGGCACGGCCGACGCCCTGAAGGCGCTGACCGGCGGCGACCGTATCGACGTCGTCCTGCGCGACGCCGGCCACCTCGGTGCTGCCGTGGCCGTGCTGCCGGTGCCCAAGGACGACGTCACCGTCGACACCGACCGGCGGCTGCTCAGCGCACCGGTCACCGACCGGATGGCGGCGCTCTCCGGCGTCGTACGAGCCCTGGAGGAGGCCGGTATCGAGGCGGAGGACATCGCCCTGCGCAGGCCCACGCTCGACGAGGTGTTCCTGCATCTCACCGCAGACCGTGTGAAGGAGGCCGCGTGACCACGTACGCACTGACCGACTCCTGGACGATGACCCGCCGTGAACTCGCCCACTGGGCACGGCAACCGGTCCAGGTCGTCGTCAACGTGGCGTTCCCCGTGATGCTGCTGCTGATGTTCGGTTACCTGGTCGGCGGCGGTCGCGGCGTCAGCGGCGAGTACGTCGACTACCTCGTCCCCGGCATGCTCGCGCTCACCATGGCCTTCGGCCTGGAGGGCACGATGATCGCCGTCACCCAGGACCTCAACAAGGGCGTGATCGACCGCTTCCGGTCGATGCCCATGGCCAACGGTGCCATCCTGGTGGGCCGTTCGGTGGCCGACATGCTCCAGTCTGCGCTCGCCCTGGCCGTCCTCATCGGCGTCGGTCTCGCGCTCGGTTGGCGTGCGCACGGCGGGGCGGCGGCCTTCCTGGGGGGCGTGGGCCTGCTGCTGCTGTTCCGCTTCGCGATGCTGTGGATCGGCATCCAGCTGGCCCTGGTGGCCGGGAAGCCGGAGCTGGTGCAGGCCGTGCAGATCCTCGTCTGGCCGGTCGGCTTCCTGTCCAACGCCTTCGCCACACCCGAGGCCATGCCCGGCTGGCTCGGCACGGTCGTCCAGTGGAACCCGATGTCCCACACGGCGACGGCCGTCCGTGACCTGTTCGGCAACCAGGGCGGGGAGGCGGGGCACGTCTGGCCCGCGGTCATCTGGCCGTTGGCGCTGCTCGCGGTGTTCTTCCCGCTGGCCCTGCGCCGGTTCGCGCGCCTGAGCAAGTAGGGCGCCGCGCCCCGGCAGGGCGTTCGGCAGAAAGTTCGCCGGGGAGTGGAACCCGAAGCCGGTCCGCGGTGTACCAGAAGCAGATACCGGTCACCGCGGATCGGAGGATCCATGGATGTACGTCGATGGCGGCTGCTCCTTGTGGGAGCCCTGCTCGGCTGCCTTCTGGCAGCGTGCAGTGCCGGCACGGAGAGCGTGGACGAGGAGCCGGCGGGGGCACCCGCGAAGAAGAACACGCACGCGCCCGCGTCGTCGGGGTCCTCCTTCACCGCGCCCCCGAACATACCGTCGGCCACCGACCTGCCGGGTGCGTCGTACGACGTCGCCTTTGCCGCGGACGGCAGCGGTTTCACCCTCCGCGCGGACTGCGGCGAGGGCCGCTGCCGTCAGTACGTCGCCGTGCTCGAGGCGAACGCCGGGCTGTGGCGCCTGGCCGAGTCCCCACTGCCGGACGTCACGGGCGACCGGGGCCTCACCGCCGGTCTCACCGTGCTCGGCCCGGGCCGCGCCCTGATCACCGACAGCTCCGAGCGGACCGGCGTGCCCAGCCGCACCTGGTTCACCCGCGACAACGGCCGCACCTGGAAACGCGGCACAGCGAAGCCGACGGGCACCACGCCGATCGTTCCCGAGAGCGCCTCCCTCGTCACCGAATGCCTGGCACTGGCGGCCGACGGCAACGAATGCGCCCGCAACAGACTGCTCGTCGTCATGCCGGACACCGGCGAGCACCGGATCCTGGCGCATCAGCCACCGCTCAAGGGCACCCTGGCACCGGCCGGCGACATCGCCGAGAACGCCCTGTTCGCAACGGGCCTGGACCCCGACTCCGGCCTGCCCACCCTGGTCCTCAGCGAGGACCGCGGCCGCACCTGGCGTCCGACACACATGACCGGCGTCGCCGAACGGGCGTGGGCCATGAAGGTGGTCGCGGGCCGGAGCGCGCTGTACGCGGTCCAGCCGGGCCAGCTCCCCAGCCATGAGGAGGTGAAGAACGGCCTGAGGACCCTCCACGTCAGCACCGACGGCGGCACCACCTGGACCCGGATATGGCGCTATCGGGAGGGAGTCGAGCCGCTCTCCATTCTCGGCGACCTGCTGGTGGCCGACGACAACAGCCTCGTCGTGTACGGCGAGACCGGCGCGTGGCGCAGTACCGATCAGGCCCGCACGTTCCGAAGCAACAGTCCCACGCGCGGCCCGGCGGGTTCGGTCCGCAGGACCCCGATCGGCTGGCTGTGGACCGACAGCTACGGCAACGGCACCTGCCGGATATCGGTCGACGGCCTCACCTGGCACCTCTTCGACCTCGGCGAGGATTGAGCACCGATCCTCGGCGTGCCGAACCCGCCCGGCACAAACGACTTGCACCTCACGTGGCGTGAGGCCGGACCGTGGAGGGCGTACCGAGAAGGGAGCGGAAGTGAGCTACTCCGTGGGACAGGTCGCCGGGTACGCCGGAGTCACGGTGCGCACCCTGCACCACTATGACGACATCGGCCTGCTCGTCCCGAGCGAGCGCAGCCACGCGGGCCACCGGCGCTACAACGACGCCGACCTCGACCGGCTGCAGCAGATCCTGTTCTACCGCGAGCTCGGCTTCCCGCTCGACGAGGTCGCCGCCCTGCTCGACGACCCGGACGCGGACCCGCGCGCGCATCTGCGCCGCCAGCACGAGCTGCTGACCGCCCGGATCGAGAAACTGCAGAAGATGGCGGCGGCCGTGGAGCACGCCATGGAGGCACGCAAGATGGGCATCAACCTCACGCCCGAGGAGAAGTTCGAGGTGTTCGGGGACAAGGACCCCGAGCAGTACGCCGACGAGGCGGAAGCGCGCTGGGGCAACACCGAGGCCTACGCCGAGTCCCAGCGCCGGACCGCCAGCTACACCAAGGAGGACTGGAAGCGCATGCAGGCCGAGGTGGCCGACTGGAGCGAGCGCTACGACGCTCTGATGGTCGCCGGCGAGGCGCCGACCGGCGAGCGGGCCATGGACATGGCCGAGGAACACCGGCAGCACATCTGCAGGTGGTTCTACGAGTGCCCGTACGAACTCCACCAGTGCCTCGGCGAGATGTACGTCTCCGACGAGCGCTTCAAGGCGTTCTACGACTCCATGCGCCCCGGCCTCGCCGAGCACCTGCGGGACGCGATCACCGCGAACGCGGCCCGGCACACCTCGTAGGCCCCTGGCCCGGGAGCCCCGCTCCCGGGCCAGGACCACCGCCGACCTACAGCTTCGTCCCAGCCGGCGCACAGTGCATCCCGGAGACACCGGTGGAACCTGGGGAGGACACCTGGCGTTGATAGCTTTGTCCGGCCGAACCCGACGCCGTACTTCCCCTCACCCCACAGGAGCCCGGAACCGTGACGACGCTTGCCCTCGGACCGAGCTGGCTGGATCCGAACTATCTGCTGGACAACTTCGGGATCTGGGGCCTGCTCCTCATCGTCTTCGCCGAGTCGGGCCTGCTCATCGGCTTCTTCCTGCCGGGTGACTCGCTGCTGTTCACGGCGGGTCTGCTGATCACGTCGAATCAGCTGGACTTTCCGCTGTGGGCCGCGATCGTCCTGATCTGCATCGCCGCGATCCTCGGCGACCAGGCGGGCTACATGTTCGGCAAGAAGGTCGGCCCGTCGCTCTTCACCCGCCCGGACTCCCGGCTCTTCAAGCAGGAGAACGTCACCAAGGCGCACGAGTTCTTCGAGAAGTACGGCCCGAAGTCCCTCGTCCTGGCCCGCTTCGTGCCCATTGTGCGGACGTTCACGCCGATCATCGCCGGTGTCAGCGGCATGCGGTACCGCTCGTTCCTCATCTTCAACGTCGTCGGCGGCATCCTGTGGGGCGCGGGTGTCACACTGCTCGGCGCCTGGCTGGGCAACATCGACTTCGTCAAGAACAACATCGAAGCGATCCTCATCCTGATCGTCTTCGTCTCTGTGCTCCCGATCATCATCGAGTTCTGGCGCGCACGCTCGAAGAACAAGAAGAACCCGCCCCAGCAGCCGCAGCCTCCGGTCCAGCAGCAGGGTCCCCTGATGGACGACGCGACGACCCAGCTGCGCCGCGTGGAGCCGAACCACCAGGACCAGCCCTACGGCAACCAGGGCTACGACGACCAGCCCTACGGGGACCAGGTCTATGGCGATCAGGGCTACCCGCAGCAGGGACAGGACCAGCAGCAGTACGGATACAGCCAGACCCCGCAGCCGTACGCCCAGCAGTACCCGCAGGACTACCAGCAGCAGCCGTACGGTTCACAGCAGGGCTACCAGCAGGATCAGCAGCAGTACCCGTACGACCCCTACAGGCAGAGCTGACAGAGCCCGGCGCTAGAAACCCCGGGTCCGCTTGGCGGCCTTCCGCCCCTCGGCGGAACCGCCCGGTAGGCGGAGGAACAACCGCGAGATCTCCGACCCGAGGTTCACCCCGATGGCGATGGCCATTGCAAGCGCGGCGGCCTTGGTGAGCGACCCCAGCCCCGCGTCGACCTCGTTCTGCGCGATCGACAGCAGACCGAAGTACGTCGCGGAACCGGGCAGCAGCGGCCCGATCGCCGCTGTGGTGTACGGCAGCGCGGACGCGAACCGATACCGGGACAGCAGCTGCCCGAACAACCCCACCAATCCCGCCGCCACCGCCGTGGAGGCGACCGGTGACAGGTCACCGGCGTAGTGCATCGCGCCGTACACCGACCACGCGACACCCCCGTTGAGGGTCACGGCGAGCACGGTGGCCCGCTCCTGCTGGAGCAGCACGGCGAACGTCGGCGACAGCAGCATCGACGCGGCGATCTGCACGACCGGCCGCTCGGCGATGTTCATCGCCGCGTCGGGGGTGAGCTGGGCGCCCAGCTGGACGCCGAAGTACAGCATCACCAGCACGCCGACGACGATGCCGACGAAGAGGTACATGACCTCCAGCAGCCGTGCCGCCGCGGTGATGTAGAAGCCGGTCAGGCCGTCCTGCACGCCCGCCACCAGCGCCCGCCCGGGCAGCAGCGCGAACAGCCCACCGGTGATCACCGCGGACGCCTTCACATCGACGTGCGCCAGCGTGAGCGCGACCCCCATCGCGGCCGGCGGCATCGCAGCGACCACGAACTGGTAGAACTCCGGCAGTCCGCGCCCCGCGCACAGCCACGCCAGCCGGTCGCCGAGCATCGCGCCGAGCGCGGCCGCGAAGAACACGACCGCGTCACCGCCGACGAGCACCGAGGCCGCACCCGCGAGCAGCCCGCTCGCCGCGGTCAGTACCCAGGTGGGGTAGGGGTGCCGGTTGCGGCGGATCTCCGCGAGGCGCCGGTAGGCCTCCTCCAGGGAGATGTGGCTCTCCGGGTCGCTCAGGTCGTCCACGAGCTGGTACGCGGCCGCCAGCCTGGTGTAGTCGGTGCCCCGGCGGCGTACCGTCCGCGACGCCGTCACCGGATCGTCGACGAGGGACGGCTGGTACGAGATCGACAGCAGGGTGAAGGTGACGTTGGGCTCGCAGCGGTCCAGGCCGTAGGAGCGGCAGACCGCGAACATCGCCGCCTCCACGTCCTCGGCGCCCTCACCGCCCGCGAGCAGCAGCTCGCCGATACGCAGCGTCAGGTCGAGCACCCGCGGAACGGCCGGACCGCCCTCCTCCGCCTTCGGCCCCGGCTCAGGCGCGGGCCGCTCGGCCACCGGCAGCCGCAGCATCGTGCGCATCCGGTCCTGCCAGGGCACGTCCTTGGTCAGCCGGACCACGGGCACACCGGTCGCCGGCGTGAACGCGGCCGGCGCACCGCGGGCGCTGTAGGTGCTCGGCGGACTGAACGCCGACCCCTCCGGCTCGGCGTCGGCCGGCGACGGGACGTCCAGCCCCTCGGGTACGGCGAACTCGGACGACGTCTCCGACTCGGCCCCCTGCGTCGGCACGTCCAGGCCCTCGGGGATGGCGAACTCCGAGGTGACCTCGGGATCGAACGTCGTCCGCACCTCGTCCGACAGCGGCTTGCGGTCCTCCGCGTCCGTCACTTGAAGCAGTGCTCCCTGTACGACATCCAGCAGGCGTACGACACCCAACAGGCCTCAGTATGCGTACGGACACGCGGACGGGCCGCACACGTGCGCGTGCGGCCCGTTACGGGGATGCGGGGCTCAGTGACCGCCCTGCTCCTTGAACCGCTTGTACGACCGCTCGATCTCGGCCTCGGCCTCGGTCCGGCCCACCCAGTTGGCGCCCTCGACGGACTTGCCGGGCTCCAGGTCCTTGTAGACCTCGAAGAAGTGCTGGATCTCCAGGCGGTCGAACTCGGACACGTGGTGGATGTCCCGCAGGTGCTCCACGCGCGGGTCGTGGGCGGGCACGCACAGCAGCTTGTCGTCGCCGCCGGCCTCGTCCGTCATGCGGAACATGCCGATCGCACGGCACTGGATGAGGCAGCCGGGGAAGGTCGGCTCGTCCAGGATGACCAGCGCGTCCAGCGGGTCGCCGTCCTCGCCGAGGGTGTTCTCGACGAAGCCGTAGTCGGCCGGGTAGCTGGTCGAAGTGAACAGGCGGCGGTCCAGGCGGATACGACCGGTCTCGTGGTCCACCTCGTACTTGTTCCGCGAACCCTTCGGAATCTCGATCGTGACGTCGAACTCCACCGGTGGCTCCTCCATGATCAGCACACAGTTCTGGTGGTTAAGTGTCCCTCACGCAGCTGTGTGATCGCGAAAGGGGCTGGTGGTCGTGCCTGAGCTGAGGCCTTGGCGAGCCGCGAAACCGCGTCTGGCGCGGGTCGCGAACGCCGTACGCCCCCGCCTCGCGCGGGTCACGGCCGTGACCGGTCCGCGGGTCACGCGGCTGGCACGTGCCGCGAAACCGCAGGTCACACGGGTCGCGACGGCGAAGACCTGGCAGTACACGACGGGCGCCACCACCGTCGGCCTGGCACTGGCCGCCGTCGTGGTGACCGCCGTGGGGCCCTGGGACTCCTCAGGCCAGCGTACGGCCGAGCGGGACTGGGCCGCCGCCCAGGAGGGCGGGGGTGGCGCAGATCACGGCAGCCGTTCGGGTACATCCGACGCGGCAGCCGGCGCGCCCCAGCCCGCCCCCAGCGCGGCCTCCGTCCTGACCGGCTTGGGCGGCGCCGCGAACACGGTCAAGTCGGCCCCCGCCGGCCAGGCCCTGACCGGCGTCCTGAACCCCCTCC